>NZ_LZJB01000603.1:0-10203 GCF_001666895.1 Mycobacterium sp. E3298 | reverse complement strand
CGGTCGATCGCCACCACGGTGAATCCGGCCGCCGCGCCGGTCCGCAACAGCGAATACGACGGATGCCCCGGACAGTCGAAATACATTGCGGTGGTTCCCCCGCCGTGGATCGCCACGATCACGGCCTTGGGTTCGTCGGCCTCGGCGACCAGCGCCGACATCGGTACGCCGTTGACGATCACCAGCCGGGGCCGCGGCGTTTTCATGCGTCGGCCCGCAGTAAGAGCACCCCGCTGGGGGTGAGGCCGCCGCTGCTGACCACGCCGACGCGGGCGTCGGCGACCTGGCGATCGCCGGCCTCCCCGCGCAGCTGGGTGATGGCCTCGTGGACGAGGCCCATGCCATGGGTGCGCCCGTGCGACAGCTGGCCGCCGTGGGTGTTCAGTGGCAGCAGGCCGTCACGGGCGATGTTCTTGCCGCCGTCCAGGAACTCTTTGGCCTCGCCGATTCCGCAGAATCCCAGCGCCTCGATCCAGGACAAACAGTTCATGGTGAAGCCGTCGTAGAGCTCGGCGACTTCGACGTCGTCGGGGCGCAGGGAGGTTCTCGTCCACACGTGCGCCGCCTGACCCAGCACCTGCGGTTCGTGGGTGAGAGTGCTTTGGTCCCAGTCGATTCGCTCGATGATCTGCGTGCCCACCGCCTCGACCAGGACAGGTGGTTTGGCGAGGTCGCGCGCGGTGTCGACGGCGGAGACGATGACGGCGATCGCGCCGTCGCAGGGTACGTCGCAGTCATAGAGGCCGAACGGCGTGGTGATCGGCCGCGCGTTGAGGTAGTCGTCCATCGTCATCGGCGAGCGGTAGATGGCGGTCGGGTTGAGTTCGGCGTTGGCCCGCTGATTCAGCGCGATCCAGCCCAGCGTCTCTTTAGTGGTGCCGTAGCGGTGAAAGTGCCGCTGCGCGTTCATCGCCAAGGTGTGCGCCGCGGAAGTCGCCCCGAATGGCATCTGCCAGCCCGACATCCGGCCCGCTGAACCATGGGTCGGGCTGATTTTGCCCTGCTTCATCAGCTCGCCGTGGGTGGCTTCCCACACCGTCCGGAAGCACAGCACGTGCCGGGCCAGCCCGCCGGCGACCGCAAGCATCGCGGCGATCAGGGAGCCACCCGGGCCGAACGTTTCCATCGCGCCGTTGTGCCAAGTCGGCCGGATGCCGAGCGCGGCCTCGAGGGCGGTGGTGCCCCCCTCGCCCATGCCCGCCACGGTGATGGCGCCGGGATAGGTGGACAGGCCGTCGATGTCGGCGAATGTCAGGCCGGCGTCGGCGATGGCCGCTTCGCACGCCTGCACGGTCAGCGCCAACGGGGGCTGCATCAGCCGGCGACCGATCGGCGACATGCCGATCCCGGTCAGTGCGACCTTGTCTTCGAACTTCTCCCGGGTGAGCATGGGGCGCACGTGTTCGCCGAAGCGCTCCGGCGCTATCTCATCGGTGGGCAATGGGCCGGCTTCGGCATCGTGTACCGGCCGGAACAATGGAAACCACACGTCCTCGACGTGTTCGAAGACAACCTCGACCTGTTGGCCGAGTTCGAGCCGATCGGGCTCGCACTCGATGATGTTGGTGGTCAACCGAATCCGCGGATCTTCGGCGATCGCCACCTGCGCGATGACGTAGGGCGCGGCCAGCCCGGGCAGGCTGAACCGTTCGTTGATGGTGAACCCGGCGAGCGTTGCCCTGCCGGAGACCGCTCGCACCCCGACATCGGTTGAGCGGCAATACCGGCACACCGGCGCGGGCGGATGGATCAGGGATTGGCAGGCCTGGCACTCCTGCAGGCGCAGTCTGCCGTCGGCTCCCGAGGTCCAAAAGAACTCGTTGTCCTGCGTGATCAGGGGCAGCGGTCGGCCCGGTGCTGCTGACACGTCACCTCCGCGCATCGAGCGGGTCCAGGGTGCGGCTTGGTAGGACCGTTATACGAATCGGAGAATTACGTTATCACTCGTACGCAGGTGCGATCGAGACGGTATTGCCTTGTTTCCGGGGACGGTGGCCGCCGCCGGGACGACCGGTCAGTAGGGCACCCAGACGCCGGTGAAATAGGTACCCCACTGGTGAAAGCCGGCATTCCACATCGGTTCGTTCGGTGACCACCATGGCCGCGGTGGTGGTGGCGGCGGCACGTCCTGTGCGGCGAATGGCGGCGCGTATGGCGGCGGCAGTGTGTACCAGTCCGGTAGGACCGGTGGCGGCGTGCACTCGAGCGTCGCCGGATTGAACGACATGTTGCGATCGCAGTCCGCCGAGCTGATTCCGGGCGTCGCGATCACCGCGACGGCCGCCGGTCCGAGCGCGACCGCTATGACGGCGGTCAGGCGACGAATAAACCACCTCATCGTGTGCCTCCCGATGGGCCATCCTGGCTGGTTCAGCTTATTCCGTCGAGACCGCCTAGACCATGGTCAGGAAGTTTCGCGGCACCCCGTTCAGCGGGTGAATCCCCACTCCGCCTCGTTCTCTTCGGTTTTGAGGTGCTCGGCCGGATCTTCCGCATCGGTGAGTGGTGGGTGAGCGGCGGGCGAGGTGCGTTCCCCGATTTCCGCGATGGCGTGCACCGGGCAGTCCATCAGGGCGCGCATCACCGCGTCGCGGTCCGACTCCGCCACGGTGCCATCGCCGATGAGGGAGGCGTAGCCCCAATCGTCCAGCGAGAAGTATCCGGGCGCGTACTTGGCGCAGATGCCGAAACCGTCGCAAACCGTGCGATCCAAGCGGATTTTCATGCTTGCCTCGCAGCCTCCGCCTCGTAGGGGCGGTCGCTGCGGAACGCGCCGCCAGAGCAGGCCGGGCACGTGCCCTCCAGGTGCGTGGTCACTTCGCCCGGGAACTGCGCCAGCAGGCTGGCGGCCACATTCGTGGCGGCGTCCAGCGTCGCGCAGGCGCCTCGCCCACGCAGCAGCACCGACCAGCGGCGCAACCGTTGGAGGTCCTCTGCCGTTGCGGCGCCGTCGCGCAACGCACCGGCGACGGCCGCCATCGCCGCGGTTCCGTTGAAGCATGACCCGCATTGGCCGGCGTTCTCGCGGTCGAAGTAGGCCAGCACCGACGCCGCGACCGCGACGGGGCAGTCGTCGGTGATCACCGAGACCGCGCCGCAGCCCAGGCCGCTGCCGAGGCGCCGCATCGTCTCGTGATCCAGGGTTGTCTCGAGCACGGAGCGGTTGAGCAGACCGGCGAAATAGCCGCCCATCAGCGCTCCACGCACCTGGTCCGGCGAAACGCCGTGCAGCGCGAGGAGTTCGGTGAACGGCAGGCCGAGCGGAAGCTCGTAGAGCACCGGCGGCCGGCCGGCGCCGGTTACGGTGGCCAGGAACGTGCCCGGGGATATCGACGTGCCCTGCGAGCGGAACTTCGTCGAGCCGTGGCCCTGCAGGAAGGGCAGATTGGCCAGCGTCTCGACGTTGCTCACCAGCGTGGGCCGTTCGTCGACGCCGGATTCGAAGGGGCGTGGCGGCTTGTCGGTCGGCTTGGCCGGGCCGCCGTTGAGCGCGCGGACGGCCGCGGTCTCCTCGCCGGCCACATACCCGGGTTGCACGGCCAACAGCCCGACCGTGACGCCGACGGTGTCCGGATCGAGCTCGCCGAGCGCGGTCTGGACGCTGTGCGCCGATTCCGGGTCGGACACATATACATAGGCGCGGCCGGCGCCCACGACCGCCGCGGCTAGTCGAAGCCCGTCCAGCACCAGATGTGGACGGTTGCGCAGCAGCCACCGGTCTTTGATCGAGGCAGGTTCTCCCTCTTCACCATTCGCGACGACCACGGCGCCGCCGGCAACGCGGCCGTTATCGCGCACCGTGCGCAACTTGATCGCGAGGGGGAAGGCCGCGCCGCCCCGACCGACCAGCCCGCTGACTTCCACTTCGCTCAGCAATCCATTGGCGTCGGCGAGCGGCCGATATCCGCCGCGCTCTCGATACGCCGCGAGATCCTCGGGTGTATGGCCGGTTCGTCCGAAGAGCAATCGGGGTTCGCAGCCGGGGGAGGTGGCGGTGGCGATGGGGGTGGATTGCGCGGTGCTCACGGCCGGCCTGCCATCGTCTTGGCTACGCTTGCGCACGTGCGAACTGCGGTGGTACGCGTCAACGTCGACCCGGAAAGCGTGTCCACGGCGGCGCAGCTACGAGACGGCATGGCGGCGCTCCTTGAGCTCGCGGCGCAAGCGGGCGTCGGCGTGGTCGAGAACGATCTCGTGGCCATGCCCGCGGGGCGCCGCGAAGTCGAATTGTTGATCGCCGCTGAAGACGGCGACGCGGCCAGGCACGTGGCAATGAACCTGTGCGCCAAGGTGTTCGGCGGCACGCCGGTACCGGGGGTGGTAACCTTCATCAGCCGCGGAACCGACGACGACGCCCACGGCGTGCTGTCCGGCTTCGGGCTCGCGGGCGACATCGAGCGGACGCCTGGTGACGATGGATTCGACATCGTGTACGTGACGCTGCGGGAGTCCGACCTGGAACGCATCCCGGAGAGCCGCGTTCACACGGCTCTGGAGGCGTCGCTCAACTGCGAGGTCCACATTCGCACCGTCTAGCGCCATCACGAGCCCAGGAATTCGAGGATCGGGGGCGCCGCCTGTACCCACGTGTCGAACATGTTGAAGTGCTGGACCCGGCCCGCCGCACGGTCCTCGGATGCGCGTTCCCACGCATCCTCCGGCCACGGCGGGTCGATGAGCTTCGATCCCTTGATCAGGCAACTGACCTCGAGCGACGTCCGCTTCGGGTGATCCATGTCGTTCTCGCCGCCGCGAATGATCAACGTGGGGACCTTGATTCGGTCGAACATCTCGTCCTCGACGCCCGGGATCGTCTGTCCGGGCTTGGAGACGAACGCGTTCAGCCAGCGCAGCATCACCTTGAGGAATTCGTCTTTGTCGAAGTCGAGGAACCGCTGCTTGTTGTCGGGGTTCTGCTCGATGCGGTCCCGCCATTCGGCAACCTTCACCACGCCGTCCATGCCGGTACCGCGGACCGCGAGGATGCTCGGGATGATGTAGAAGGAGCCGAGTACGAAGGTGCCGTAGATGCCGCCGACGATGTTCCACACCACCAGCTTGGTGACCATTTCGGGGTAGAGCATCGTGGTCAGCATGGAATCCCGCGCCCCGCCGGATCCCCCGGCGAGGATGCAGCGCTCGAATCCCAGCCCCGTCACCAGCTTGTGCAGTGTCTCGGCGCGCATGTGTGATTCGCTCTGCCCGTAGAACTGCACGTCGGAAGCGCCGCAGTTGGGCCGGTCCCACAGCAGCACGCGGTAGCCGCCGGCGGCCAGCGCGTCCGCGAGCGGCCGCAGGCCCTCGATCTCCTTGCTGAACCGGCCGCCCGGCGTCAACGCGATGAGATCCCCTGAGTCACCGAGGATCTCGTAGACGACATTTCCCCCGTTGATCTCGATAGAAGGCACGCGATTTCTCCTGTGTTAGGCCTGCACCAGAACGTCGTTGCCGACGATGCGCACCGGGTAGGTGCGGATACTCCATTCCGGTTTGACCGCTGTCGTCCCGGTGGCCAGCTCGAAACCCCATTGGTGCCAGGGGCAGTAGATGTACTCCAGGTCGCGCACCATCACCGAGTCACCGGGCGCGGTTTCGTCGACGATCGTGCGCCCCCTCGAGCGGCCCGAGCACAACGGACCGCCTTGGTGCGGACAGTAATTCGCGATCGCATAGAAGCTGCCGTTGACGTTGTACACCCCGACGCCGTGCCGGCCGATGGGGACGAGCTTGTGCTTGCCCGGCGGGATCTCGTCCACGGTGGCAACGACATGCTCGCGGCCCTGGGCGAGACGGGGCTCGGGCCGTTTGGCTTGTTCGGTCAACTCAGAGCACCCGGGTCTGACCCTCGAGGACCGGGACGGTCTCCGGCAGGTGGTAGGTCGCAATCCCGTTCTTGTACATCACTGCGTCGCGGGCGTGCTTGGGAAGGTGCTTGACCAACCAGCGGGGGTCGTCGAACGTCCAGTGCGGGTAGTCCGAGGAGAAGAGCAAGATCTTCTCGCACTCCATCCATTCCAGTGCGCGGGTGAGCTCCGTCTTGTCCTCGGGGTAGTCCAGCGGTTGGGTGGTGAACTTGATGTGGTCCTTGACGTACTCCGACGGCTTGCGCTTGATGTCCACCCACGACTTGCGCGCTTCGTAGATCGCGTCCATGCGCCACATCAGCGGCAGGATCCAGCTGAACGCGTGCTCGACGAAGACGATCCGCAGCGTCGGGAACCGGTCGAAGACGCCGTCGAAGATCAGGCTCATCACCTGATTGGCGGCCAGCAGCGAGTAGGTCACCATGAAGTCGTGGTTGTAGCTGGGGAAGCCCACCGGCGGGATCGGTAGCTCGTCGTACTGGCTGCGCGACAGGTGGCAGCTCACGGTGATGTCGTGCTTGGTGGCCGCGGCCCAGATGGGGTCGTATTTGGGATGGCCCCAGGACGGCTTCGGCTCGGCCTTGATCAGTATCTGCGCCATGAACGGATGCCCGGCCCAGCGCTCGATTTCGCGCACGGACGCTTCCGGCTCTTCGATGGCGAGGCAGATCGAACCGCGCCACCGTTCGTGCCAATTGTTGTGGCTGTCCAGCCAGTGATTGGCCTGCCAGTCGTTCAGCGCGTACGACATCGCGTGCTGGGCCTCGGGCAGCCGCGCCGGGTAGGCGGCCGGCTCCAGGATCGCGATGTCGGAGCCCGCCTCCATGATGAGTTGGCGGAACGCCATATCCGGGTCGCTGCACGGGAATTCGCCGTTGGCGGGGAAGGAGTCCACGCGCATCGCGTACGAGTGCGCGTAGTCCGGCGCGTCGTAGTAGATCAGCTCACCCACGTTGCGGTTGAGAAAGTACTTGCTGCGCCAGGGCTCCGGGATGTACGGGACCAGCTCGCCCCGCTTGGGCGCGGGGTGGACGTCCGAGTCGACGCAGCGGACGGCTATGCGCTCGGTCGCGGGGACCCGCTCCTGCGAATGGGTCAACGTCATGGGGAACTCCTCGGTCTCACGTCCTGCTTCTACTGTGCGCCCACTTCGGCGGGGATGTCTATGCCGTAGAGCCGCGCCGCGTTGCGCCAGCAGACCTTCTCGCGCTGCTCGGCGGAGAGCGCCCTGGGCAGCTTTTTGGCGTCGCCGAACTGCCAATGCGGGTAACTGGAGCCGAACATCACCATGTCGTCCTTGCCGGTGAAGCCGAACCATTCGCCGGCGAAATCGACGTCCCCGGGGCCGTCGAGGCTGCCCTGGACGAAATAGACGTGCCCCGGGAGGTAATCGCTGGGGATGCGCGGCGCCCAGGGCGTCTGCTCCAGGTGGGGCCGGCCGAACGTGTCCATCCGCCAGATGAACGGCGTGATGAAGTCGGCGGCGCCGTCGGCCCAGACGAACTTCAGGCCGTCGAAGCGCTCGAACACGCCCTCGGCGATCATGTTCATCTGGTGGTAGATGTAATTCAGCGCCATGAAGCTGACGTATTGCTCGTAGGTGCGGGTATTGCCGGAGGGCGTGGGCGGGAACATGATGCCGTTGCCCACCTCGATGTGCGCGGCCACCGGGAGGCCCGCGTCGACCGCGGCCTCCCACAGCGGCCAGAACTGCGGCTTGCCGTAGAGCTCGCGGGATTGCAGCGGCACGCCGATCTGGACGACGCGTGGATGGGCACGGTACTTCTCGATCTCTCGCAACGCGCCGGGGATGTCGTCGGGATTCACCCGGATCGTGCCGCGGAATCGCTCGCCGAACTCGCCTGAATCCAACCAGTCCGACACCATCATCTCGTTGTGCGCGGCGTGCAGCGCGCTGCCCAGGTGCCGGTCGGGCATGATGCCGCGGCCCATCGGGTGCAGGACCGCCACGTCGACTCCGCGCTTCGAAAAGAGTTCGTGGGCAACGAATTCGGGGTCGGAGCCGGGGTACTGCCGATCCGGTCCCTCGGTGTTGGGCGCATACTCACCGCCCGGGGCGCCGTACCAGTCCATTTCGTAGTCGGGAAAACCGCGGCTTTTGAACGGTTCGCGCAAGACGCTCCGCAGCGCCTTGCTGGACGGGAAGAAGATGTGCACGCTCGCGTCGATAAGAGGCGTGCGGGTTCCGTCAGCGTGGTCGATCACGAAAGCCATCCTTCGGCTCGGGCAGCCAAAGTGGGCCCGGTCGGGTCATATGATAGACAACCTAACATTCTTCTCGGTGGCCGATCAATGGGGTTTCCGGTAAGCATTTCGTTTAATCGTTGTCCCTGGTAGCAGGCGCTTTCGAAGTCTGAGTGCAAGTATGGTTCTTAAATGTGGATAATACCATTCTCCCGCCCATCGAGAAGGGCCGTCCGCCCCTTGCCGACGGGGTAGGGACGCTAGGCGGGGGACGGACCGACGGTCACCCCGGCCGCCTTCTCCAGCGGTTTGATCACGGTCGTGAAGTCGGCATCGGGTCCCTGGTCCTCGGCGGCCGTCTCCCACAACCGGCTGATCGTGGCGGCGACCTCCGTCGGCACGCCGAGCTCCTGCGCCTCGTCGAGGTACAGCCGCACGTCCTTGACCATCAGGCCGGTGGCGAACCCGTAATCGAACGTCCGGGGCAGGATCGCGCGGGGGAATTTGTCCCGGCTCGCGCTCGTCGCGCCCGAGCCGGCGTTGAGCACCTCGATCATCACGGTGGGGTCGAGACCGGCCTTGACGCCCATCACCACGACCTCCGCGGTCGCGGCGAGGACGTTAGCCGCCAGGATGTTGTTGGCGAGCTTCATCGTCTGAGCCGAGCCGGGTTTGGCCCCGACGTAGAAGGGCCGGCCGATCGCCTCGAGCATCGGCCGGATGGCCTCGAATTCAGCGCGCGGGCCCGACACCATGACCGCGAGCGCGCCCTTCTCGGCCGCGGCAGCGCCGCCGCTGACCGGGCTGTCGATCCCTGCGATGCCCCGTTCCGCGAGTCGCCCATGGACCAGAATTGCCGTTCGCCTGCCCACCGTGGACAAGTCGACATAGCGCTTGATGCGTGCGCCCTCGGCCACGCCCGTCGCCACCTCAAGCGAGGCGATCGGTGTCGGGAGGCTGGCCAGGACGGTCTCGGCACCGTCGGCGACCTCTTTCGGAGACGACGCGGCCCGCGCACCCAAGGCGACGATGCGCTCCAGCGCCGCGCCGCGCGTGTCGAAGGCGACGACGTCGTGGCCTTGCTGAATCAGGCGGCGCGCGATGGGAAAACCCATGTTTCCCAGCCCGATGAATCCAACCTCCATTCCGAACTCCTAGTCCTCGAGGCCGGCGAACGCCTCGCGCGCGATGCGGAAGCTGTCCACCGCGGCCGGCACGCCGGCGTAGATGGCGACCTGCAGGAAGATCTCGCGAATCTCGTCGCGGGTGACGCCGTTGGTCAGCCGGCCTTGACGTGCGTGCGCAATTCGTTCGGCCGATTCAGCACCGAGATCATCGCCAGGTTGAGCATGCTGCGCGTATTGCGGGGCAGCTCTTCACGACCCCACACTGCGCCCCAGCAGTATTCGGTGACGAGGTCCTGCAGGGGCTTGGTGAAGTCGTCCGCCTCGGCCAGGGCGCGATTGACGTACTCCTCGCCGAGCACCTCGGAGCGCACGTGCAGCCCGCGCTGGTAGGTTTCGCGATCCAATGGTCTTCTCCTTCGTCGTGTCGGCGTGGCGCTGTCATCGCCTGAGCGCAGTCTCGCATCGACGCACTTTCGCGCGGTCTACAGTCGGGGGTCGATGCATCGCCTCCCAGCTTCCGCGGGCCCACGCGGCAAACCGTCCGGGCTGCAGCGTCGCCGGAATCGGCTGTCCCGCATGGCAATCAACGAGGAGAGACCATGACCGGAGTAAGCTCCGACATCTGGGAAGTCATGTCGACCGCTCGGACCATCCGGCGCTTCACCGACGAGCCGGTCGACGACGCCACCCTGGTGCGCTGCCTGGACGCGGCCAGATGGGCGCCCTCGGGCGCGAACGCGCAGGGCTGGCGCTTCGTCGTGCTGCGGTCACCCGAGCTTCGCGCGGTGGTGGCCCAGGCGGCTGCCCGCGCCCTGGAGGTGATCGAGCCCGTCTACGGCATGAGCCGCCCCGCCGTCGATGATCACAGCCGCCGGGCGCGCACCTACCGCGCGACCTACGAATTGCACGACCGGGCCGGCGAGTTCACCTCCGTCTTGTTCGCCCAGCAGCACTATCCGACCGCGTCGGAGCTTCTGCTCGGCGGATCGATCTTCCCCGCCATGCAG
>NZ_LZJB01000602.1:0-557 GCF_001666895.1 Mycobacterium sp. E3298 | reverse complement strand
GCGGGCAATCTCGCGAATCGTGGCTCGCGAGTAGCCCACCGTCGCCACACAGCGCATGGTGGCCACGATGATCCGCTGGCGGGTCTCCTCACCGCTGGCGCCGACGGGGCGTCCCCGCTGCGCCCGCGTCACCGTGTTCTCCGCACTCGCGCGTCCCGTCCGCAGGCTCTCGGCGCCTGACAGTGTCGAATATAATCGAGTGATCGATTTATTCGGGGTTCGTGCGGAGGTGCGCGGTGCGTGAGGGACGGGACGGCGGCGCGTGCCGTCCCGCATGAGCGCCCGGCCCTCGCGATTGGGGCGCCCGGTGGGCGCCGACGGCGAACAGACCCGCACGCGCATCATCACCGCGGCGATGCGCACTGTGGCCGAGATGGGCTACTCCCGCACCACGATTCGCGAAATCGCCCGCGCCGCCGACATGACGAGCGGCAGCCTGTACCACTACTTCCCGAACAAGGCGGAGCTGATCAAGGCGGCGATCGCGGCGCGCACCGATGTCGCTTTGCCACGGCTGCGGGCGGCCGCCGAGCGGCCGGGGAGCGCGGTCGACCGCA
>NZ_LZJB01000601.1:0-6567 GCF_001666895.1 Mycobacterium sp. E3298 | reverse complement strand
CGCACCAGCACCGCCGCCCCGCGGATGTCCAGCTCCGCCACCGTCACCTCGACCGTGTTGCGCGGGCTGCCGTGCGGTCGGTCCCGATAGATCGCCACCGCCGTGGGCGGGAACACCGCAATCGCATTCTGGCCCGCGGCGAGCCCCTCACCCCCCGGCGCCGCATGCCAGCGCACGCCGGAGCGCGCGTCCAGTGCGGCGTCCGCGGCGGCCGTCCCGTTGACCAGGTTGACGCCCGCGATCCGCGCCCCGAAGTGACTGCGCGGCGCGGTGAGCACGTCGGAAACGGGACCGATCTCGGCGATCTTGCCGGACTCGAGCACCAGCACCCGGTCGGCCAGCGTGAACACGTCGAGCAGGTCGTGCGTAATCAGGACCACCGCGCAGCCGGTGCGGGCGACCACGCGCCTCAGTACCGCGCGAATGCTCGCGGCCGCCGCGACGTCAAGACCGTTCAGCGGCTCGTCCAGCAGCAGCACGTCGGGCTCGGCGGCCAGCGCCCGCGCCACCGCCACGCGCTGGGCTTGCCCGCCGGACAGCTGCCGCGCCTTGCGGTCGGCGAACCGCTCGGCGTCCACCTCGCGCAGCCAGCGCAGGGCCGCCGCCCTCCCCGCGGCTCGTCGTGTTCGCAGCCCCCCGCCCCGGCTGCGCGTCCCGAAGGCCACGTTGGCGGCGACGCTCATGTGCGGGAACAACAACGGGTCCTGCATGAGCAGGCCGACGCGGCGGTCATGGGTTGCCACGTTGACCCCGGCCGCGGTGTCGGTCAGCACCCGGTCGCCCAGCCGCACCACCCCGTGGTCCGGGCGAACCAGCCCGGCGATCACATGCAGCGCGGTGGATTTGCCCGCGCCGTTGGGCCCCAGGACCGCAAGGACTTCGCCGGCCGACACGGTGAACTCCACGTCCAGTCGGCGGTCCGCGACGTCGGCGCGCAGCTGCAGTTCGCTCATGGCCCCGGCTATCTCGTTTCGTCTCCGGTCAGCCGGCGGGCGCCGAGCCCCAGCACCACCAGCGCCGCCACCGCGACCAAGAGGATCGACAGCGCGACCGCGGCGTCGGCGTCGGTGACCCGCTGCAAATAGATCTCCAGCGGCAGCGTGCGGGTGACCCCTTGGCGGGACCCGGCGAACGTCAGCGTGGCGCCGAACTCCCCCAGCGAGCGGGCGAACGCCAGCACCGCGCCCGACGCCAGGCCCGGCAGTAGCAGCGGCAGGGTGATTCGCCACCAGACGGTGCTGGGCCGCGCCCCCAGGGTCGCCGCCACCACCTCGAAGTCGGCGCCGGCGGTGCGCGCGGCGCCCTCCAGGGAGATCACCAGGAACGGCAGCGACACGAAGGTCTGCGCCAACACCACCGCGGTGGTGCTGAACGCGATGCTGACACCGGCGGCCTCGAGGTACTTGCCGAGCAGCCCGAGCCGGCCGAACGCGTACAGCAGCGCGATCCCCCCGACGACCGGCGGCAACACCAAGGGCAGCAGGATAAATGGTCGCAGCAGCCGCACCGGTCGCGCGGTGCTGCGGGCCAGCACCAGGGCCATCGGGACGCCAAACAGCACGCAGAGCACGGTGCTGGCCGCGGCGGTCTTGAGGCTGAGCAGCAGGGCGGTTCGCGACGACGCGCTGGCGATCAGTGACCAGAAGTTGGGCCAGTCGACCTTGATCGCGATGGCGAGTAGCGGCAGCACCACGAACCCGGTCCCCGCGGCGGCGGGAACGTACACCCACCGCGGTAGATCGGCGCGACGCTCGCTAATGCTTGGACCCCAACCATGATCGGGCGATGAACACCGCCCCAACCTAGCGCCCGAGAGCCGAGGTTTCCGCCGATGTGCGAGGTAGAAGCAGGTGCGTTGTGAGATTCTGCTGGGGTGTCCGCTCGGCCGGCGGCCGCTCCTTCGGGGGTGGTGACGTTTCTGTTCACCGACGTCGAGGGCTCGACGCGTCGGTGGGAGGCCGACGCGGACGGGATGCGGGTGGCCCTCGCGGCCCATGACGACGCGTTGCGCACCGCGATCGAGGCGCACGGGGGCTGGTTGTTCAAGCACACCGGTGACGGCGTGTGCGCGGCGTTCGCCTCGCCGCGCGCGGCGGTCGATGCCGCCGTGGCCGCACAGCGCTCACTCGAGTTGCCGGTGCGGATGGGGCTGGCGACCGGCGAGGCCGAGCTGCGCGACGGCGACTACTTCGGCACGGTGCTCAATCGTGCGGCGCGCGTGATGGCCGCCGGGCACGGCGGTCAGATCCTGGTGGCCGCGTCGACGGCAGGCTTGCTGAGCGGCGTGGATCTGGTCGACCTGGGACCCCGTCGGTTGCGGGACGTCCCCATGCCGGTCGGCGTGTTTCAGGTCCGAGCCGCCGGCCTGCGGGCCGACTTTCCGCCGCTGCGGGCGCTGGACACGAGTCCGGGCAACCTGCGGCCCGCCCACACGAGCTTGATCGGCCGCGAGGCCGCCGTTGCCGACATCGAAGCGGCGGTCAAGACGCATCGTTTGGTGACGCTGACCGGAGTGGGTGGGGTCGGCAAGACCCGCCTCGCGTTAGAGGTGGCCACGCGGTTGGCTGATGAATTCCCGGACGGGGCGTGGCTTTTCGAGTTGGCCGCGGTGACCGACCCGGCGGCGGTTCCCGACGCGGTCGCGGCGGTGTTGGGCATCACCCAGCAGCCGGGCCAGACCGTCGGCGAGTCGGTCGCTGCCGCATTGGAGGGCCGGGTAAGGCTGTTGGTGCTCGACAACTGCGAGCACGTGCTCGACGCCGCCGCCCAGCTGATCGAAACCATCCTCGCCCGATCGGCCACCGTGAAGATCCTTGCCACCAGCCGCGAAGGACTGGGAATTCCCGACGAGCAGGTGCGGCCCGTCCGTTCCCTGGACGTGGCGGGCGTCCACTCCGCGGCGGTTACCCTGTTTACCGAACGCGCCCAAGGCATTTCGGCGGGCTTCTCGATGGTCGACGGCCGTGATGCCGCCGCCGTCACCGAGATCTGTCAGCGGCTGGACGGGATTCCCCTAGCCATCGAGCTGGCCGCGTCGCGGATGGCGTCAATGACCGCCAGTGAAGTGCGTGACCGCCTCGACCACCGCTTCAGGCTGCTGGTCGGTGCGCGGCGCGGCCTGGAGCGCCACCACACGCTGCGCCACGCCGTGGCCTGGTCCTACGACCTTCTCGACGACGACGAAAAGGCAGTGCTGGCACGCTGTTCGGTGTTCGCGGGCGGATTCGACCTCGAAAGTGCCTGCGCCGTAATGGGCGCCGAGGATGAGTACGTGATTCTGGACCTGCTCGATGCCTTGGTGCGCAAGTCGCTGCTGGTCGTCGACCGGTCTTCGGGGCGCACCCGGTTTTCGATGCTCGAGACGATCCGCCAATTCGCCGAGGAACAGCTCATCACCTCCGGCGCTGCGGGAGAGATCCGCGCCGCGCATGCCCGCCATTTCGCCGGGCGCGAGGCCGACGTCATGGCGCTGTGGGACGGCCCGCGCCAGCGCGAGGCATACGACTGGCTCACGGTCGAGTTGGCCAACTTGCGCACCGCCTTTCGCTGGTCGACCGAACACGGCGACCTGGATGCGGGTGCGGCCATCGCCGCATACGCGGGCTTGCTTGGTCCGTTCCTCGAGAACTACGAACCCATCGCCTGGGCCGAAGAAATGGTCGAACCCCTTCGTGCCGTCGACCACCCACGGCTGGCAGCCGTGTGCGTGGGGGCATCGCTGGCCGTTCTGGTCGGCCGGTACCAAGAGGCCGTGCGCTACAGCGAAATCGGTGAGACGGTCATCGCCGCCGCCAGCGACAAGGTGTCGTCTTTCGGGGAGGCCTTTCTCGGCAGCGCGTATTTGTTCGTCGGGCAGCCCGAACGGTATCTCGAGCTATGCCGGGCCCAGGTGGGGCGCGGTGGGGACGCCAACACTTTCGCCAGGGCAAACCTGGTGTTCGCTCTGGCCGTCTGCGGTTCGTCTGACGAGGCGTTGGCAACGGGCGAGGGCCTCATCGATGCCGCCGAGGCCACCGGGAATCCATGGGTGCTCGCCTACGCACTCTTCGTGTATGGGTACGCGGTCCGTGCGACCGATCCGGATCGCGCCCTCGCGGCGCTGCGCCGCAGTCTGCTCGTCGCGCGGGATAGCGGCAACCGGTTCTACGAGACCCAATTCCCGTACTGGGCCGCCGGACTCATGGCCGAGCAAGGGGACCCCGGGGCGGCGGTGGATCACCTCGCCTCGGCCATCCGCAACAACCACGAGTCGGGCAACATCGGCATGATGTACAACGCGCTCGCCGTCCTCGCCGTGTTCCTCAACCGGCTAGGACACTACGAACCGGCTGCCACCATCGCCGGTTTGGCGGCGGTCAGCCCGATGGCAGCAACGACCTTGCCCGAACTCGCAGAAATGATCGCCGACCTTCGCGAGGTCCTCGGTGACCAAACCTACGAATCGCTCGCCCGCAAGGGTGAGATGATGACCACCGCCGAGATGGTGACCTACGCCTATGGCCAAATCGACCAGGCCCGAACGGGTTTCGGACCGCCCCGCTGATCAGGGCTTGGCGAACCCCGCCTGGGCCAGGATGTTTTGGCCGACGTCACCGGTCACCATGGCCACGAACCGCTTCGCCAGCGACGCTTGCGGCGCCTTGTTCATCACCGCGATCGGATAGACGTTCACCGCGCCGGCGGCCTCCGGGAAGCTGACGGTCGTCACCTTGTTCCCGGCGCTGTGGGCGTCGGTGACATAGACGAGCCCGGCGTCCGCCTGCCCCGTGGTGACCTTGTTGAGGACGTCCGTCACGCTCGGTTCCTCGCTCACCGGGTTGAGGTGAACGCCGGTGCTGTCCTCGACGCGCCGGGTCGCCGACCCGCAGGGCACCGGCTTCTGGCAGACGACCACGGCCACCCCCGGCCTCGCGAGGTCGGCGAATGACCCGACCTGCCTCGGGTTGCCCGGCGCGGTGACGATCACCAGCGTGTTCGACGCGAAGTTCGTCGGGTCGCCGGCGACCAAGCCGGCCTTGGCGACCGTGTCCATCTGCGCGGTGTCCGCCGACGCGAAGACATCGGCGGCGGCGCCCTGCGTCAACTGGGTGGCCAGTTCCGACGATCCCGCGAATTCGAAGTCGACGTTGCTGCCGGCGTTCTGGGCCTTGAACAGCGCTCCGATCTGGGTGAACGCGGGCTTCAGCGAGGCGGCGGCGAACACCACCAGCGTCCCGGGCGCCGCCGGTGTCGATCCGCACCCGATCAGGGCCGCCATCAGCATCGTCGAGACGAAACCGGCCAGGAACCCGATCCGAGGCATGGATGCACCCTAACCCGCCGACGATGCGGACCTATTGCAGGCCTAACGGCGCAAAAAAGTGAGGTTCGAATAGTTACGGAAATGATCCGCGCGTCGCGGCGCGAACAATTTCGCCGACTAGCTACTGTCCAGTAACATGGACGCATACTGATGCCATAACGTGCTGAGATCCCAGGCCGGTCCGTCATTCGATCCGCAGCAGGATCTGGGTTCAACGTTGAACACGAGGAGGTCATGGCAGTGGAAGTGCTGGTCACCGGTGGAGACACCGAACTTGGACGCACAGTGGCCGAAGGCTTCCGCGATGACGGTCACAAGGTGACCCTCGTGGGCGCACGGCGCAGCGACCTCGAGATCGCCGCCAAGGAACTCGACGTCGACGCGATCGTCTGCGACACCACCGACCCGGCGAGCCTGACCGAGGCCCGTCCCCTGTTCCCCCACCATCTGGACACCATCGTCAACGTGCCGGCTCCCACCTGGGAGGCCGGCGACCCCCGCGCGTACTCGATCGCCGACACGGCCAACGCCTGGCGGAATGCCCTGGACGCCACGGTGCTATCGGCCGTGCTGACGGTGCAGACCGTGGGCGATCACTTGCGCTCGGGTGGCTCCATCATCAGCGTGGTGCCGGAGAACCCGCCCGCCGGAAGCGTCGACGCCGCGATCAAGGCGACCCTGTCGAATTGGGTCGCCGGACAGGCGGGCGTCTTCGGCACCCGCGGCATCACGGTCAACGCCGTCGCCAGCGGGCGCAGCGCGCAGCCCGGCTACGACGGCCTGTCGCGCACGCCCCCGTCGGTCGCCGGCGAGGTGGCCCGGCTGGCCCTGTTCCTGACCACCCCGGCGGCCCGCCACATCACCGGCCAGACGCTGCACGTCAGCCACGGCGCGCTCGCCCAATTCGGCTGAGGGCGTAATCGCGGCGCGAGCCGTTTCGTCGCGCGTGGAGCGGCACTACGGTAGACCGCGTGGCTATTCGACTCGGTCTGCAGATTCCCAACTTCTCCTACGGCACCGGGGTGGACAAGCTCTTCCCCACTGTCATCGCTCAGGCCCGCGAGGCCGAATCCGCCGGCTTCGACTCGGTCTTCGTGATGGACCACTTCTACCAACTGCCCATGTTGGGCGACCCCGACCAACCGATGCTGGAGGCCTACACCGCCCTGGGCGCGCTGGCCACCGCCACCGAGCGAGTCCAGTTGGGCACCTTGGTGACCGGCAACACCTACCGCAATCCCGCGCTGCTGGCCAAGACCATCACC
>NZ_LZJB01000600.1:0-576 GCF_001666895.1 Mycobacterium sp. E3298 | reverse complement strand
GTCGAGGTGGCTGGAGGCGAAGGCGACGCCCTTGTCGATCATGGCGCCGTCGTCGGCGTAGGTGTTGTGGGCGGAGAAGTTCATGCCGTCGGAGCAGACCGGGTCTTCGGTGGCGCAGACCTTGATGGTCTTGTCGGCGAAGGTGGGGCCGATGACGACGGGGGGTTCGCCGAGGAAGTTCATGGCGCGCACGTTGGGCATGCCGAAGAGCACGACCGAGGACACGTGGCTGGCGACCGTGGGGTCGAGGGGCTTGGGGACGGTGTTGGGGTCGATGCCGTCGGGTACCGAGGGGGAGGTGACGAAGCCCATGACGGCTGCGCCCTGGGAGTAGCCGCCGAGCACCATTTTGGTGTTGGGGCAGTCGTGGGCCATCGAAACGACGTGGGCGCCAGCGTCTCTGACGCCGTCGATGCCGGTGTCCCACTGGTCGCTGGCGGGGTAGTTGACCGGGTAGACGTCGAACGACTTGGCGCCCACGCGCGAGTGCAGCGCGTCGACGAAGGCCTGGCCGGTGGGCCCGACTCCGGGGGCTTCACCGGTGCCGCGGGCGAACACCACCTGCACGTCCGGACA
>NZ_LZJB01000599.1:0-6131 GCF_001666895.1 Mycobacterium sp. E3298 | reverse complement strand
CGATAGCCTTTCGCTCGTGAACGTTCCCCGTCGCTGTTGCCGGCCCGGGTGTCCGCACTACGCCGTGGCGCCCAATTCCTTCTATATGGGCGATGACGAGCAAACGGACTTCATCTTGACCAAAACACTTCTCTAAATGAGGGGATAGAATGGGAGAAGTCCTTCGCGAACTCGGCATGATCGCCAGAGCCCTGGACTCGATCAGCAATGTGGAATTCAAGGAGATCGACCTTACGAAGGGTCAGTATTTATATTTGGTTCGGATCTATGAAAATCCGGGGATTATTCAAGAAAAACTGGCCGAACTGATAAAAGTAGACCGCACGGCCGCGGCCCGCGCGATCCAAAAGCTCGAATCGCAGGGCTTCATCGAAAAGAAAAACGACGATACGAACAAAAAAATCAAAAGGTTGTTTACCACGGAAAAGGGCGACCAGGCATACCCCTTTCTAAAAAGAGAAGGGGACTATTCTAACGCGGTCGCCTTAGCCGGGTTTAGCCCGGAGGAAACGGAAGCGTTATTTCAGTTTCTTCAACGAATCCGGAAAAATGTAGAGGTGGACTGGGAGTTCGTGAAGAAGGGAAATAAAAGAACGTATTGAAGGGACGCGCCCTTCACAGCAGATGCATCTTCGCCTCGGCCTCATCCCACGGCACGGCATATCCGCTGCCCTTGGCGCAGAAGATCGAGGACGACGTGTAGAGCGGATCCGCTTCTTTCCTGTAGCCCTTCCGTTCGATGACCTCCTGCGTGTTGTGGCAGATGTCGTAGCCGCCGAAGACGCAGCGGATGCTGCCTCTGCCGTGCGTGAAGGACGCCAGCTCCGTGCTGTAATTCATGAAGGTCGCCACGGGAACCCTCCCCGCGACGAACGCATGCGTATCCGTCGTCCGCGGCAGCTCAAACGTACCGCTGGCGCGCTGGATATCGGACAGCACCCTGCCCATCTCGTCGATGCCCACTTTGATATGAACGTTGTAATAGGGCTCGAGCAGCACGTTCTCCGCCTTCTCCAAGCCCTGTCGCAGTGCCCGGAAGGCCGCTTCGCGGAAGTCGCCGCCGTGCGTATGCTCGTTGTGCGCGGCGCCTCGCAGCAGCGTAATCTTGATGTCCGTAACCGGCATGCCGGTCAACAAGCCGTGATGATCGCGCTCGTACAGATGGGTCTTCACGAGATTTTGATGGCCCGTGCTGAAGTCGTTGGGATGACAGACGCTTGCGAATGCGATCCCGCTGCCCCGCTCGCCCGGCTCGAGCAGCAGGTGGACCTCCGCATAATGCCGGAGCGGCTCGAAGTGCCCGTAGCCGGTCACTGCAGACTGGATCGTCTCTTTATACAGAATCTCCGGATCGCCGAAGGCGACGTCCAGCCCGAACCTCTCCTTCGCGAGCTGCTCCAACACCTCCAGCTGGATGAGGCCCATGACGTGAATGCGAATCTCCTGGAGGGTCTCCTCCCAGACGACGTTCAGGGACGGATCCTCCGCGTTCAGCATCCGGAAGGCGGCGAGTACCTCCTTCGCGTTCAGCGATTCGGCGAATACGACCTTCGCCTGCAGCGTCGGCACCGTCTCGTAGGGGAGCTTGTCCGTATGCTGGCCCAAGCCCTGCCCCGCCTCGGCCTCCGACAGTCCGGTTACCGCGAACAGATCGCCGGCCATCGCCTGATCGACCGCCTGCGACCGGCTGCCGTTGAACGCCAGCATGCGCGTGATTTTCTCCGCATAACGGATGCCGCCGCTCTCGTAGACCAGCTCGTCCCGCACCTTCAGCGTACCGCTCAGCGCCTTGACGAACGTCAGCCTCACGCCGCTCGGGTCGTGGCGGATCTTGTAGACGCGTCCGCCGAATGGCCCCGCCTCGACGTAGGCCGTCGCCGTCAGCAGATGCAGCTGCTCCAGAAATTCGGCCACGCCGATATCCTGCAGCGCGGAGCCGCTCGCGCAGGGGAACAGCCGGCCGGCCCGCACCAGCTCTCGCAGCGCCTCAAGCCAGAAGGCCTGCTCCTCCCGCCCTTCCATGTACGCCTCAAGCAGCGCTTCGTCCCGTTCGGCCATAGCCTCCCGGAGCGGCTCCGCGACGACTCCGCCGGCGAAGCTCTCATCGATCTCCACCGCATCCTCCGTCAGCTGCCGGCGAATCTCCTCCGCGACACGACCTGCGTCCGCGCCCGTCCGGTCCGTTTTGTTGATGAAAAAAAACGTCGGCACCAGATGCCGGCGCAGCAGCTGCCACACCGTCTCGGTATGGCCCTGGACGCCCTCGACCGCGCTGACGATGACGATCGCATAGTCCATCGTCAGGATCGCCCGTTCCATCTCCGGCGAGAAGTCGACGTGTCCCGGCGTGTCGATCAGATAGTAGGTATCGCCCTTGTAAGACAGCGCCGCCTGATCCGCAAATACCGTGATGCCCCGGGCCCTCTCGATGTCGTGGCTGTCCAGGTAGGCGTCCTTGTGATCGACCCGGCCCCGCGCGCGGATGCTATTCGTATGGTAGAGCAACTGCTCCGCGAAGGTCGTCTTGCCCGCATCTACGTGGGCGAACAGGCCGATCGTCTTGCGCATCATGGTCATCCCTCTTCCGTTTCCTCTGTCTCTTAATTAAAACATATCCGTCCCGAACCCAAAATAGAGCCGACGGCCTTGTCCCGGGATCGTAGTCCATTAGCCTTGGGCCGTTTCACTTATTTGCTTGTTTGATTTTGTCTCGAATGGTTTAAGCACAGTGTTAGAGGCTAAATTTGGCAATACTTCCGCTTTTTAATTCCTTGCGAAACGAGTGTGAGCAATGAAGCTAAGTATCATCATCCCTGCGTACAACGTCG
The DNA here is from genome assembly GCF_001666895.1 of Mycobacterium sp. E3298. Lineage (NCBI taxonomy): Bacteria > Bacillati > Actinomycetota > Actinomycetes > Mycobacteriales > Mycobacteriaceae > Mycobacterium > Mycobacterium sp. E3298. Next base: position 3,303 of record NZ_LZJB01000599.1, on the reverse strand, counting down.
AGCGGTACATCACGCGCACGCTGGACTCGCTGGCTCGCCAGACCGACCCGCGCTTCGAGACGCTGATCGTGGACGATGGCTCGACCGACGGCACGGCGGCGGCGGTGCAGGCCTTCCTTGCCGAAGGCAGCCTGCCCGGCGCCAGACTGATCCGGACCCGCAACGGCGGCGTCAGCCGCGCGAGGAACCGCGGGCTGCAGGAGGCGCAGGGGGAATATGTCGTCTTTCTCGACGGGGACGACGAGGTGGAACCGGAGCTTGTCGAATTCGTCCGCGCGGCGCTTCGGAGCGGCGGCGAGCCGCAAGCCGTCGCCTGGCGCTTCCTGGAAGTCGATGAAGAAGGACATACGCTGCTCGACTTCTACGCGGACAAGCCGCCGCAGCCCGAGACGATGAGCGGGTCTGAGGCGATGACGCGCATTCTTTTCCGCCGATCCCTGCGCATACCGATGGGCGGCATTGCTTTTCAAAGACAGCTCTTGGCGGACCGGGGCATCGCGTTCGCGCCGGATTGCGTCAACGGCGAGGATCAGGAATTCATCTTCAAGGGCTTAGCCTGCTGCGGGCGCGTTGCGTTCATCGACCGGCCGCTCTTTCGCTATGTGCAGCGCGGCAGCTCTATTTCGTATGCCTACAACGTAAGGAAGTTCGACTACGTCGGCGCGTTCGCGCGCGCTGCGGCATTTATCGACGGCCTGAACGCCGGGCGCGACGAGCAGCTCGCGGCGATCTCGCATACGCTCAACAACCGGCACACCGTCGAAAATTATTTCTACAATCTCGAGACCTGCCTAAACAGCGGCGCCCGGCCTTCGCTGCGGCGTCTGCTTCGGGACATCGACCGGGCGTACCCCCGTCTGAACCGGGAGATGAAGATGCGGATCAGACGTTATTACAAGGAACAAGGCCAAATGACGCATACGATCCGCGGCTTCCTGATCCTGCCCGAGCTCTACCAAGCCATCAAGGGCCTTAAGCTGGCCGCGGCTCAGCGCAGAGCGCGGGCCGTCTAGCCGCCCCGGAAGTCCGGCCCCGGCGACGCCCTGCGCACGGCCGCGGTCGGACGTCTCGTATCGTATCGTATTGTCAACTCGCCTGGAGGAGAACCATGAGAACCAAACGCAGCATCCTTAATATCGTCTCGGGACTCGGAGGCCAGCTGGCGACGATCGCCCTGGCCTTCTTTATTCCGCGGCTGATCATGATGAATTACGGGGCGGAAGCGAACGGTCTCGTCGTGTCCGTGACGCAGATCATCGGTTATCTGTCGCTTCTCGAAGCCGGCGTAGGCGCCGCTTCCCTTCAAGCGCTGTACCAGCCGGTCGCGCAAGGCGACCGGGGCCGCATCAATGCCATCCTCGCCGCGACCTCCGCTTACTACAAGCGCACCGGCATCCTGTATTTCGTCGCCATCCTGCTGCTCGCGGCCGCCTACCCGTTCTTCGTCCACTCGGAGATCGACGCCGTCAGCGTCATGCTGATCGTCGTGCTGTCGGGGATCGGCGGCGCGGTCAGCTACTATTTCCAGGGCAAATACAAGGTGCTGCTGCTCGCCGAGGGCAAGAGCTATGTCCAGTCCTCCGTGCTCACGGTCGCCAACATCCTGAACAGCTTCATCCGGATCGTGCTGCTGCTGCAGGGCGCGAGCATCGTTGCGGTGACCGCCACGTTTTTAGGCATCACCATGCTGCAGGTGGCCTACTACTATTGGTACATACGCCGCCATTACCGCTGGATCGATCTGTCCGTCCCGCCGGACTATCCCGCGATCGGGCAGAAGAATGCCGCCATGATTCACGAGCTCTCCTACCTGATCTTCCGCAATACGGACGTGCTCGTTCTGACGCTGTTCACGAACCTGAAGGTCGTCAGCATTTATGTTCTGTACAACATGATTTACAACATCGTGGACAACTTCGTGCAGACGTTCAACGGCAGCATCAAGTTCGCGCTCGGGCAGCACTTTTTCGGAGACAAGCGGAAGTTCATGCGGCTGTACGACACGTATGAGACCTACTTCATCGGCCTCGTGTTCGCCATCCTGTCGGTCGTCACCGCGCTGGCGCTGCCCTTCATGCGCCTGTATACCGAAGGCATCGCCGACATCGATTCGATCGACTACGCGCTTCCCCTGCTGTTCGCCGTCAGCAAGCTGCTCATGAATGCCCGTTCGCCTGCGGACAACGTCATCGACATCGCGGGCCACTTCAAGAGCACCCAGGGACGATCGATCCTGGAATCGGCGATCAATCTGGCCGTCTCCCTCCCGCTCGCGATCTGGCTCGGCATCTACGGCGTGCTGCTCGGGACGATCGCCGCCCTGCTGTACCGGACGGCCGATATGATCGTCTATGCAAACCGCAGGCTGCTCGAGAGGAATCCTTGGTTCACCTTGCGAAAGTGGGTTGTCAGCTCCGCCGTCTTCGTCGCTTTGTACGTCTGCTCGCGATCCTTTGAGCCGCCCGTTCCTTCTTATTTGGCGTTTGCGCTGTGGGCCGTCCTGCTGGGGGCCGTCGCCCTGCCCGTCTACTTCGCGGCGCTGTCGCTGACAGAGCGGGCATCGTTCGCCTTTGCTTGGCAATTCGCAGGCCGTCTGCTCGGCCGCTGGAGATCAACCAGGCCGGTACCGGCCTCCCAGGAGGGAATGCTGTGAAGCCCGCAGTCAGCGTCATCGTCCCCGTCTATAATGTCGCGGACTATCTGCCGAGGTGCCTCGACTCCCTGCTGAGTCAGACGCTCGCGGACATCGAGATCATCGCCGTGGACGACGGCTCGACGGACCGTTCGGCGGACGTCCTTAAGCGCTACGCTGCCGCCGACGGCCGAATCAAGGTGATCCGGCAGGCTAACCAGGGCCAGGGCGCGGCGCGCAACGCGGGCCTGGATGCGGCCTCGGGCCGGTTCATCGGATTCGTGGATGCCGACGATTGGACGGAACCGGACATGTTCGAGACGATGTACCGGCGAGCCCTGGAGACCGATGCGGATCTCTGCGCGTGCGATTACAACACGGTCTACGATCATCGCACGATCCCAGCAGCCTTGGGGCTGACCGACAGCACCTTCAGCATTGCCGAGCGGGGCATCGAACGTTATTGGCTGGAAAAGAAATTTTCCGTCGTTCTCTGGAACAAGCTCTATAAAAAAACCATACTCGACGCTCACGCGATCCGGTTCGATTCCGGCGAGGTGTTCAGCGAGGACGTGCTCTTCAATCTGTATTACTTGCTGCATACCCGTACCGTGACAGCCGTGCCCGGGTCGTTCTACAACTACTATCAACGCGGGGGCTCGCTCACGCAC
>NZ_LZJB01000598.1:0-749 GCF_001666895.1 Mycobacterium sp. E3298 | reverse complement strand
CGCGGCGGCCTGCACCGCGGCCTGCTCGGCCTGCGCCGCCGTGCTGGCCAGCCACTCCGCATACGGGGTGGCCGCGGCCGCCATCGCCGCCGAGGCCGTGCCCGCCCACTCCTCACTGGCCAGCTGAGTCACCACATTCTGATAACTCAACGCAGCCGACTGCAGCTCCGCGGCGATCGCATTCCACGCCGACGCCGCCGTCATCAACGACCCCGACCCCGGACCGGCATAAATCCGCGCCGGATAACCTCCGGGTCGGCAGCGTAGGAACACGCTTTAGCGCGCGAAAAGTGCTGCGCTAAAGCGTGTTTCGCGTTTGCGCCCAAGAACCGACTCGCGGCGGAGGCCTTGCCCACGCCCCCGGCCGGCCCCTGTCCGGGCCGACATCGCCGCGGCCTTTATTGCGACCGGATTTTTTGTCCAGCGCCCACGTCGATCCGCCCCGGCTGCGCGGGATCGCTTATCGGCCGTGATCCGCCCGGCACCCGTTCCCGCAGGTAGGCGTGCACACGGCGAACGCGGGCGGCCGCCGGCCCGGCCGTTGCGCTGTCCGCTGACCCGCTGGAACGGGGCGCCTCCCACCCGGACCGTCGAGTCACGGGCAGCGAGAAGACGGGGCGGCGCTCTAGCCTTCGCAAGCAAGCGCATCGCTTGAAGCCAGCTATCTAAAACACTCGCGAGGGAAACACATGGTTCGAGCCGGGGGGTTCGTAGGTGTTTGACTTCGGGGCGTTACCGCCGGAGATCAA
>NZ_LZJB01000597.1:0-38460 GCF_001666895.1 Mycobacterium sp. E3298 | reverse complement strand
CACGGCCTCATGTATGCGGTCCAGCCCGCGGCCATGGCCGAGATGTTTCCCACCCGGATGCGCTATTCGGGGGTGTCGCTCGGCTACCAGGTCACCTCGATCGTGGCCGGTTCGCTGGCACCGATCATCGCGGTGCGCTTACTCCAGACGTACAAATCCGCGGTGCCGATCTCCTGGTATTTGGCGGCGACCGCCGCGGTGAGCGCCGTGGCCGTCGTCACCGCCGTCGAGACGAGGGGCATAGACCTGGCGGCAATCGACCTGGCCGACGCCCGCAAACACGGCGGCATCACGGCAGGTCAGCCGGACGGACCGGACCCCACCGAGCTCGTCCCCGGGGCCGTCTGAGCCGCGGGTGGGCGCGGCACCCAAGCGGTGGCCCCCCATCGAACAGGCCAGGAGGTTGACTTCACATGTTTGTCGTCCGCGGTACGGGGCAATGTTCCATGAGAGGCGCACGCGTCGGCCGGCCTTCGCGTTCGCCTAGGTCCCGTCGGTTCAGCCCGAGAGCCGACGGGGCCGCCCCATCTTCGGGCACCCCGTTCACCCCGCCCCCTCGCGGACAGACCTCAACGCCGAGGCGATCCAGGAGTACCGTGCGCGTATGGATGGCTCGACGGACGTGTGGATTCTGGGCGGCTGGCAAACCGACTTCGCCCGCAACCTGAACAAGGAGGGCCGCGACTTCGCCGCCCTGACCGCCGAGGTCGTCGAGGGCACGCTCGCCGCCGCCAAAGTGAACGCCGCCGACATCGAAGTGGTGCACGTCGCGAACGCGTTCGGCGAAATGTTCGCCGCCCAGGGCCACCTCGGCGCGATGCCGGCCACGGTCTGCGCCGACCTCTGGGACACCCCCGCGTCCCGGCACGAAGCGGCGTGCGCGTCGGGCAGCATCGCTGCCTTGTCGGCGATGGCGGATCTGCGGTCGGGCGCCTACGACACCGCGCTGGTGCTCGGCGTCGAGCTCGAGAAAACCGTGCCCGGCGACACCGCGGCCCAGCATCTGGGGGCCGCCGCCTGGACGGGTCACGAGGGGGCCGGCGCCCGCTACCTGTGGCCGTCGATGTTCGCTCAGGTCGCCGACGAATACGACCGCCGCTACGGCCTGGACGACGCGCACCTGCGGGCGATCGCGCAGCTCAACTTCGCCAACGCGCGGCGCAACCCGAACGCCCAGACGCGCGGATGGACGGTCCCCGACCCCATCACGGACGACGACACCACCAACCCGATCACCGAGGGCCGGCTGCGGCGCTTCGACTGCAGCCAAATGACCGATGGCGGCGCGGGATTGGTTCTGGTCGGCGACGCCTATCTGCGCGCCCATCCCGATGTGCGGCCCATCGGTCGCATCGACGGCTGGGGACACCGCACGGTGGGACTGGGTCTGCGGCAAAAGCTCGACCGGGCCGCCGACGACCCCTACGTGCTCCCGCACGTGCGGGCCGCCGTACAAGACGCGCTGCGGCGCGCGCGGCTGGCCCTCGACGACCTCGACGGGTACGAGGTGCACGACTGCTTCACACCCAGCGAGTACCTGGCGATCGACCACATCGGCCTGACCGGCCCGGGCGAGTCGTGGAAAGCGATCGAGAACGGCGAGATCGAGATCGGCGGCCGGCTGCCGATCAACCCGAGCGGCGGTCTGATCGGTGGCGGCCACCCGGTCGGGGCGTCGGGCGTGCGCATGCTGCTCGACGCGGCCAAACAGGTCAGCGGCGCGGCCGGCGAGTACCAGGTCGACGGGGCAAAGACCTTCGGCACCCTCAACTTCGGCGGCAGCACCGCCACCACGGTGAGTTTCGTTGTCAGCACGGCAGCAGGTGTGTGACATGGACGTCGCGATCGTCGGCAAGTTTCTGTCCACGCTGCCCGAGGACGACGACCACCCGTACCGGACCGGACCGTGGCGTCCCCAGACCACCGAGTGGGACGACGACGACCTCACCGCGGTGGAGGGGGAGATCCCGCGCGACCTGGACGGCATCTACCTCCGCAACACCGAGAACCCGCTGCACCCGGCGCTGAAGACCTACCACCCGTTCGACGGCGACGGCATGCTGCACATGGTCGGCTTCCGCGACGGAAAGGCGTTCTACCGCAACCGTTTCGTACGCACCGATGGCTTCCTGGCGGAGAACGAAGCCGGCGAGCCGCTCTGGCCGGGGCTGGCCGAGCCGGTGCAACTGGCCAAGCGCGAAGACGGCTGGGGCGCTCGCACCCGGATGAAGGACGCGTCGAGTACCGACGTCATCGTGCACCGGGGCGTGGCGCTGACCAGCTTCTACCAGTGCGGCGACCTGTACCGGGTCGATCCGTGTTCGGGTGAGAACCTGGGCAAGGAGACCTGGAACGGGCGGTTCCCCACCGATTGGGGCGTGTCCGCGCACCCGAAGGTCGACGCCAAGGCCGGTGAGCTGCTGTTCTTCAACTACAGCAAGCGGGACCCGTACATGCGCTACGGCGTCGTCGACCAGAGCAACGAGCTGGTCCACTACGTCGACATCCCACTGCCGGGACCGCGCCTGCCCCACGACATGGCGTTCACCGAAAACTACGTCATCCTCAACGATTTCCCGTTGTTCTGGGACCCCGCCCTGCTCGAGCAAGACGTGCACGTGCCGCGCTTCTTCCCGGACATCCCGTCACGCTTCGCGATCCTCCCCCGCCGCGGCGGGCCCGCCGACATCCGATGGTTCGAGGCGGACCCGACCTTCGTGCTGCACTTCGTCAACGCCTACGAAGACGGTGACGAGATCGTGCTCGACGGATTCTTCGAGGGGGACCCTTCCCCGGCCGACACCGGTGGGTCGAAGTGGGACAAGCTGTTTCGCTTCCTGGCGCTCGACCGGCTGCAGTCGCGGCTGCATCGGTGGCGGTTCAATTTGACAACCGGCGCCGTGCGGGAAGAACGGCTGTCGGACTCCATCACCGAGTTCGGCACCATCAACCCCGACTACGCCGCGGGCAACTACCGCTACGCCTACGCCGCGACCGGCAAACCCGGTTGGTTCCTGTTCGACGGGCTGGTCAAACACGACCTGCAAACCGGAAGCCAACAGGAATTCGCCTTCGGCGAAGGCGTCTACGGAAGCGAGACGGCGATGGCGCCGCGAGTCGGTGCCACCGGCGAGGACGACGGCTACCTCGTCACGCTCACCACCGACATGAACGCCGACGCCTCCTACTGCGTGATCTTCGACGCGGGCCGGATCGCCGACGGGCCGGTGTGCAAACTTCAACTGCCCGAGCGCATCTCGAGCGGTACCCATTCGACGTGGGCACCCGGCGCACAGCTGCGACACTGGAACACCGCCGAGTCGGCGGCCGGAGCGGTCGGGCTGTGATGGCGCACAACCCCCGCCGCACCACGCACTGGCCCCCGCAGCTCGCACCGATCGGCGGCATCCGGTTCGCCCGCCGGTCGTCGAACTTTCAGGACACGGTGCGGTTCTACCGCGAACTCGTCGGGCTGCCGCTCTTCGAGACGTTCGGCGAGAGCTACGGCAGCAACGGCGCCATCTTCGGCCTGCCCAGCTGGAACCTGACCCTGGAAATCGTGGAATCCGTCGAGCCCGTCGCGGTCGACCCGCACGAACAGCTGTGCCTCTACTTCCCCAACCGCCGGGCGCAGCAGGAGGCGATCGCACGGCTTCGGGCCGCCGGGCACGAGCCGGTCGAACAACATCCGTACTGGGAGGCAACGGGCGCGTTCACCTACCGCGACCCCGACGGCCGCGAAATCGTGTTCGCGCCCTTCGTGTTCGGCGTCAACGAGCCCAGCGAGAGCGCCAGCTCGGGCAAGCACGAGTTCCCGTCGCCCTGAATCCTCAGCGGCCGGACCGTCGGGAAGCCAACGCCGTGATGACCGCCGCGATCGAGCACACCACCGCGCACACCGCCGCCACCGCGCCGACGTAGAGGCCGTACTGCGCCGACACCGGCGGATTGACGTTCAGCTTGTAGTACCAGGCCGTGAGCGCGACGATCAGCAGCGAGATCAACAGTGCGCCAACCGAAGCCAGCCGCACCGACAGGCCGCGGCCGACCATCGCGCCGGTGACCAGCAGCGCCGAGGACAGCAGCACGATGAGCTGACCCGCGCCGAACCCGCGCGGAAGTTCCAGGTTGCCGTGCGCGCCCCCGATGGCGTTGGCCCAGCCCCCGCCGTTGACGGCCGTCGTCAGCCACGGCAGCCACGCACTGGCCGAGATCACCAACGCGAAAAGCGCCACCAGCCACCCAGGACGCAGCCGGCGAGTCATGCTAGCGAGATTAACCGACTCGGGACCGGTGGCCGAGGCGATCAGCGATGAACGCCGCCGTGTCCATTCATGCCGGGATCGGGCCGGGTGAACACCGTGACGAAGTTCTCCAGTGACGTGTTGATGTCGCCCCGCAGGGCGGCGGCGACGATCATCCCGATCGGGCCGAACAGCGCCGGGCCGCCGAGGTGGACGTCGAAGCTGACGATGGAGCCCTCCTCGGCGGGCTGAACCTTCGCCATCAGCTTGACCTTCACGCCGCCGACACCGTCCCCGTTGAGCGTCATGCCCTCCGGCGGCTTGTACCGCACCACCGTCCATTTGATCCGGTTGTACATGCCCTTGACTTCGACGATCGACTCCACGACCGTGCCCTTGTCGATGTCGTCGGGCAGTTTGCTGCGCCACACCCGGTGAATGGTCAGCCAGTCCTTGTAGCGGGACAGGTCGGAGGCATGCTTCCACGCCACCTCGGGTGGCAACGGGACATCGATGGATCCGGAGAGTTTCGCCATGAGCTCAGTTCTGGTCGTCGCCTTTTGCCGCGGCCTCGGCTGCCTTCTTGGCCTCTTCCTGCACTTTGTGGATGGTGTCGGAGTACTTGCCCTGCGTCTTGTCGTCGACGAACTCGCCGGCCTTGTCGATCGCCGTCCCGACCTTGTCGGCGTTCTGCGACAACAGGTCTTTGGCCTTGTCGAAGAATCCCATGCACCCGTCCTTTCCCCGCCGCAAATCCTACTAACCCTGCGGGCCCGTGCTCCGGGTGGTCAGCGCCACATCCGCGGCTGCACGCCCAGCATCCGCGCCCGGATCCACCACATCGCCTCGACGGCGGCGGCGCCCAGCACACCGATACCCACGGCGGTCGAGGTCACCACCACGTCGGATGGATCGAGCAGAAACGCCTTGCGGGCCAGCGGGATGCTGAAGATCACGACGTAGGCCAGGGCCGAGGCGATCACCAGTGCGACCCGCCACCACTGGTAGGGGCGAGCGACCACCGCGAGCACCCACAGCGCCGTCATCAGCAACGTGATCAGGGCCGCGGTGGACGCCTGCTCCTGCTGCTGAAAGGTCGCGTGCCGGCCGTGGTAGGCCAGCAGGTAGGAAGCGAAGGTCGCGGCCCCGACGATCAGCCCGGACGGCAGCGCCGAGCTCAGCACCCGCCGGACGAAGCCCGGATAGGCGCGTTCGTTGTTGGGGGCAAGCGAGAGGATGAACGACGGGATTCCGATGGTGAACCACGCCGCGATCGTCACGTGGATCGGCTGGAACGGGTACAACAAGGGGTCCGCTTTGATCACCTTGGCGAACAGGCATTCGATGCCGACCAGCAGCGCCAGCAGCACCGAGTAGACGGTCTTGGTCAAGAACAGGTTGGCCACGCGCTCGATGTTGCCGATCACCCGTCGGCCCTCGGCGACGACGTACGGCAGGGTGGCGAATCTGTTGTCCAGCAACACGATTTGTGCGACGGCCCGCGACGCCGGGCTGCCGGCGCCCATCGCGACGCCGATGTCGGCATCCTTGAGGGCCAGCACGTCGTTGACGCCGTCTCCGGTCATCGCGACGGTATGCCCGTGCGATTGCAGTGCGTGCACAATCGACCGCTTCTGGTCGGGCCGCACCCGGCCGAACGTGGTGTAAGCATCCAGCGCGTCGGCCAGTTGCGCGGGTTCGGACGGCAGCCGGCGCGCGTCCATCGTCTCGCCGCGCAATCCGAGTTTGTCGGCTACGGCCCCCACGGACACCGCGTTGTCGCCGGAGATCACCTTCACCGAAACACCCTGCTCGGCAAAGTAATCCAACGTCTCCGCGGCGTCCGGGCGGACCCTTTGCTCCAGAACCACCAGCGCGACGGGGGTGACGCGGCCCGGTGCGTCCGGGTGGTCGACGGTCACATCGCCGGTTCCGACCAGCAGCACCCGCAACCCCTGCGCGCCGATGCGCTCGGCCCGCTCGGCCGCTTCCGACGCCGGATCGAGCAGCACGTCCGGCGCCCCGATCACCCAATTGCCGCGGTCGCCGTAGGACACCCCGCTCCACTTGGTGGCCGACTTGAACGGGGCGGTCGCTGTGACGGTCCAGTCGGGCGGCCGCTGATAGGTCTCCGCGATCGCCTGCATGCTGGCGTTGGGGCGCGGGTCGGCGGCGGCCAGCGCCGCCAGCGCCTCCTCGACGTTGTTCCGTTGCACCGCTTCGAGTTCCTCGACCCCCGCGACGCGCATGCCGTTTTCGGTCAGGGTGCCGGTCTTGTCCGCGCAGACCACATCAACCCGGGCGAGCCCCTCGATGGCGGGCAACTCCTGCACCAGGCACCGGCGCTGGCCGAGCCGGACGACCCCGACGGCGAACGCGACCGATGTCAGCAAGACCAGCCCCTCGGGCACCATCGGCACCAGCGCACCCACCGTCCGCAGCACCGACTGCCGCCAGCCCGCGTGGGTGGTGAAGAACTGGGTGTAAATCGTCAGCAGGCCGGCAGGCACCAACAGGTAGGTGATGAACTGCAGGATCCGGTTGATGCCGTTGCGCAGTTCGGATTTGACCAAGGTGAACTTGCTGGCCTCCTCGGCGAGCTTGGCCGCGTAGGCCTCCGGCCCGACCTTGGTGGCGCGGTAGGCGCCCGACCCGGCGACGACGAAGCTGCCCGACATCACGGCGTCGCCCGTGGCCTTGCCGATCGGGTCGGCCTCACCGGTCAGCAGCGACTCGTCGATCTCCAGGTTCGTCTCCTCGACGATCTCGCCGTCGACGACGACTTGGTCGCCGGGTCCGAGTTCGATGATGTCATCGAGGACCACCTGTGCGGGCGGCAGAGTCCTCGTCCCGGATTCCCTGCGCACCAATGGTTTCGCCTGCCCCACGATCGCCAGCGCATCCAGTGTCTGCTTGGCCCGGATTTCCTGCACCATGCCGACGACGCTGTTGGCGACGATGAGCAGGCCGAACATCCCGTTGATCAGCGAGCCCGTCGCCAGCACGATCAGCAGCAGCACGCCCAGGATCGCGTTGATCCGGGTGAAGACGTTGGCCCGCACGATGTCCGGGATGCTGCGGGTGGCACGTTCGCGGACAGCGTTGCTCTTGCCATCGGCGACCCGCTGCGCCACCTCGGCATCGGTCAATCCGGGGATCATCGGGTGAACGTCCCAAGCTTGTCGGAGTCGTAGTACTCCAAATTGAGGGCGTTTCCGGAGAACACGGCCTTGGAAACCGTTCCGGGCGGCGCATTTTCGTCGGTCAGACCGAAGGTGAAGGTGTCGCCGTCCCAGTGCGTCAGGGGGACCGCCCGGTTCTTCGGTCCCATCGTCAGTTGCAGCGCCCCGTCCCGTTCGGTGACGACGGCCGGGCCCCAGTAGTCGTTGGCGTACACGCCGGCGTATTGGCCGAGCGGCCTGGCCGGGGCGGGGTTCGCCGGCGGCTGCTTGCCGACCAGCGAGCCCTCGGGGTTGTTCAGCCAGCCGATCGCCTTGTTGTAGAGAGCGCCCCAGTCCTCGCGGATCTGGCCATACTCAACGAGGTCCATGAATTGGGCGGTCAGCGTTTCCGGGATGCCGTAGGGCGCACCGTTGGTCAGCGCGACGATGGCCAGGTCCTCCGAGGGCAGCACCACGAAGTTGGTCGCCGCGCCGAGATCGAAGGCGCCCGAATGGCTGTATTCGGTGCGCCCCGACGAATCGACCGACGCGTTGAAGCCGTATCCGTAGAACCCGGTGCGCGCCCCGGGGGTCTTCGCGGGTGTCGAAACCATCCGCGGACTGATGGCCGGCAGTAAGGCTTCCGCCGAGGTGATCCGCTGGCCGTTGTAAGTTCCGTTGCCCAGCAACATCATCAGCCAGCGCGCCATGTCGTTCACCGACGAACTCACGCCGCCCGCCGGCGACTGCGCGTCCGGGTCGCGCTGGAATCGGGGCTCCCATCTGCCGTCGATCTTGATGTGGTTCACAGCGCGGTTGGGCCGGGCGAGGAAGTCGGCGAACCGGGAACTCGTCGAGGTCATTCCCAGCGGCCGGTACAGCTCCTGGTCCGACAGGTCCTCCCACGACTTGCCCGCCGCGGTGGCCACCGCCTCGGCCGCCGCCGTCACCCCGTAGTTGGTGTAGGCGTAACTGGCCCGAAATGGGGCCAGCGGCAGGAACTTCAGCCGCTCGAGGGTCTGCCGCCGGTCATAACCCAGGTCTTCGAGTTTGTCACCGGCGTGGTCGGGCAGCCCGGAACGATGCGAATAGAGGTCGGCGACGGTCACGTGGCTGGTGACGTAGGGATCGCTGAGCGTGAACCACGGCAGCTTGGACACGACCGGCGTGTCCCAGGCGACCACGTTCTCACTGACCTCGTGCGCGACCACCGTCGAGCCGACCGATTTGGATACCGACGCCAACTGGAAGACGGTGTCCGCGTCCACCCTGTTGCCTCGACCCTGCCCCTTGCTGGCGTCCTTGATGCCGAAGCCCTTGGCGTACAGAACTTTTCCACCGTGAACGACAGCCACCGCCATGCCCGGGACGCCGGTGCTCTTCATCAGGTCGCCGACCAGGCCGTCGACCTTCGCGACGGCGTCGTCGATGCGGCCGGCGGGGATCGCAACGCCGGACACCTCGTTGGGGGGTGCGTCAGAGAGCGCGGGCGGGCTGGAAGCCGGTTGCGCGGGCCCGCATCCGGTCATGGCGAGCAGCACCGTGACAGCGGCCGCGGCCGCGCGTTTCGTCATGGCGGAACTTTAGCGTGGGGAGGTTGCCGGGCCTCAGAATTCAGAGCCGCCACCAGGGATTCGATTTCACCGGCGATGTGGGATCGATGCGCTGGCCCGGAGCGGGCACCGCGACATTGACCCGTTCCGGTTCCGCGGCGGAGAGCAGTCGCTCCACCGGCTCGGCCCACGGGTGGGGGGCCAGCCGGAAGGTGCCCCAGTGGATCGGCACGAGCAGCCCGGCCTCGGTGAGGTCCAGGTGCGCCCGGACCGCCTCCTCGGGGTTCATGTGGACGTCCGGCCACGCGCTGTTGTAGGCCCCGATGGGCAGCAGGGTCAGGTCGAACGGCCCGTGCTCTTCGCCGATGCGCGTGAAGCTCTCGGTGTAGCCGGTGTCTCCGCCGAAATAGGCGCGATGATTCGGGCCGGCGAAGGCCCATGACGCCCACAGCGTGGTGTTGCGGTCCAGGAAGCGTCCCGAAAAGTGCCGCGCCGGCAGGCAAGTCACGATGAGCTCGTCGACCTTGGCGCTCTGATGCCAGTCGAGTTCGACGATGCGGTGCTCGGGGATCCCCCAAGCACGCAGGTGGGCGCCGACGCCGAGGGGGACGAAGAAGGGTGCCCGCTGCGTGCGGGCCAGCGCCAACACCGTGTCGATGTCGAGGTGGTCGTAATGGTCATGGCTGATCACGACGGCATCGACGGCAGGCAGCCCTTCCAGTTGCACCGGGGGCGGATGCAGCCGCTGCGGCCCGACGATGTCCGACGGTGAGCACCGGTCGCTCCACACCGGGTCGGTGAGCACCCGGTAGCCGTCGATCTCCAACAGGGCCGTCGAGTGGCCGAACCAGCTGACGGCGAGCCGCCTGGGATCACCGTCGAAGAGCGCCGGCGCGGCCAACGGGATCGGCGAAGCGGGCCGGCCCACGCTGCGATTGCCGATCAGCTCCCAGACGACGAGCCGCAGTTCCTCGCGATCCATTACGAAGTTCGAGGCGGGGTCGAGGTTGAGGAATACGCCGTCGCGGTAGTTCGGTGACCCCTCGGCCACGGCCCGGATCGCGGCGGGGTGCGCACCCAGGGCCGCCGGTGCGCCGTGCAGCGCCCGCACCACCCAGCCGCCGGCCGCCAGCGACGCCGTGCCCGCGGCCAGCCGCAGCGCCCCCCGCAGCATGAGGGTCAGGCTCCCGTGAACTTGGGCGGTCGCTTCTCGATGCGGGCCACCTGGGCTTCGACGACGTCCTGGCTCCCCCACGCCTTGTCGAAGAGCTCCTTGTGCACCGGCAACGAATCGTCCATGGCGCCGTCATCGTTGAGCACCCGCTTGGCGTGCTGGATCGCCAGCGGCGCCAGGCCGGCGATCTCGGCGCCCCACGCCTGGGCGTCGGCCACTGTCCCGATGCGGTTGGCCAATCCACACTGCAGCGCAACTTCGGGCGTCAGCTTTTCTGCGGTCAGCAGCATCGCACTGGCCCGCCCGTGACCGACCAGCGAGGACAGCCGACGGATGCTCCAGTTATCCAGCGCCAGGCCATATTTCGAGGTCGGAAATTGAAAGAATGCCTCCGGTGCGACGACCCGCAGATCGCATCGCATCGCCAGCTGCAGGCCCGCGCCGATGGCCGGACCGTTGATGGCGCCGATCACCGGGATCAGCGTGGCATCCATCAACTTGTGCAGCTCGATGAGCCGGTCGGGGTAGTCGGCGGCGAACGCATCGCCACTCAGGTCCGCACCGGCGCAGAACGCCGTGCCCTGCCCGGTCAGCACGATGGCCCGAACGGTGCCGTCGCTGGCCTTCTGGAAAGTTTCCCGCAGCTCCTCGACGAGTTCGGAATTCAGGGCGTTGCGGCGCTCGGGCCGCTGCAGCTCGATGGTCAGCACGGCCTCAGCCTGGGTAACACCGATCATGGCAGCCACCCTATATAGCCTCGTGTCGTGAGTCGTATCACGGCTGCTCAGCTGCGCGACGCGGTGCTCGACGACGGTTCCTTCGTCCGCTGGGACAGCGAGCCGCTCGCCGTGCCGGTCAGCGAGGCGTATTCGCGGGAATTGGCCGACGCGCGGGCGGCCACCGGCCTGGACGAATCGGTGCTGACCGGCGAGGGCCGCATCTTCGGGCGCCGAGTGGCGGTCGTGGTGTGCGAGTTCGGTTTCCTGGGCGGCTCGATCGGGGTGGCCGCGGCCGAGCGGATCACCACCGCGGTGCAGCGCGCGACCGCCGAGGGCCTGCCGTTGCTGGCCTCGCCGAGCTCCGGCGGCACCCGCATGCAGGAAGGCACGGTCGCCTTTCTGCAGATGGTGAAGATCGCCGCCGCGGTGCGCCTGCACAAGCAGGCGCACCTGCCCTACCTGGTCTACCTGCGCAATCCGACCACCGGCGGGGTGTTCGCGTCGTGGGGTTCGCTGGGTCACGTCACGGTCGCCGAGCCGGGAGCCCTGATCGGCTTTCTCGGCCCCCGGGTGTACCAGCTGCTCTATGGCGAGCCCTTCCCCGAGGGCGTCCAGACCGCGGAAAACCTGCACCGCCACGGCGTGATCGACGGTGTCGTCGCGGTCGACGAGCTCCGCGGGATGCTCGACCGCGCGCTGACCGTCATCGCCGACCCGGCCGAGCCCCTACCGGCGGCGCCGCCGCCCGAATCGATCCCCGACGTGCCGGCGTGGGACTCCGTGGTGGCGTCCCGCCGCCCCGACCGTCCGGGCGTCGGGCTGCTGTTACACCACGGCGCCACCGATCTGGTGCTGCTGTCGGGAACCGGGCGGGGGGAAGCGGCGACGACCCTGTTGGCCCTGGCCCGCTTCGCCGGACAGCCCGCGGTGGTTCTGGGACAGCAGCGCGTGACGGGCGGGATGGTGGGCCCCGCGTCGCTGCGGGAGGCCCGGCGCGGCATGGCCCTGGCGGCCGAGCTGCGCCTGCCGCTGGTGTTGGTGATCGACACCGCGGGGCCCGCGCTGTCGGCCGACGCCGAACAGGGCGGGCTGGCCGGCCAGATCGCCCAGTGCCTGGCCGAGCTGGTCACGCTCGACACCCCGACTGTGTCGGTGCTGCTCGGCCAGGGCAGCGGTGGGCCGGCGCTGGCCATGGTGCCCGCCGATCGGGTGCTGGCGGCGTTGCACGGCTGGCTGGCGCCCCTGCCGCCGGAGGGCGCCAGCGCGATCGTCTTCCGCGACACCGATCACGCCGCGGAACTGGCCGCCGCGCAAGGCATTCGGTCGCTCGATCTGCTGGTGTCGGGCATTGTCGACGCCGTGGTGCCGGAGCATCCCGATGCCGCCGATGAACCGGTCGAGTTCTGCCAGCGACTCTCGCACGCCATCGCCGCCGAGGTGCACGGGCTGCGCGCGCTACCGGCAACCGAGCGGCTGGCCGCTCGGTTGCGGCGTTACCGCCGAATCGGCTTGCCCTGAGATCGCGCCCAGCGACTCGCGACACAAAAACCACGCACGCGACACGCCGGAAGACGTCGCCGTGGTTTGACTCTCCCGATCACCCGTCCGGCAGTCCGAGGTAGCGCTGAATGGTCGGGCCGAGCCAGTCGACGATCTCGTCGCGGCTCATCTGGACGACCGGAGGCAGCCGTAACACGAAGCGGCACAATGCCATACCGAGGATTTGGGTCGCGATCAGCCCGGCCCGCACGCCGGAGTCTCGGGGCGGGACGAAGGCCTCCACCAGTGGCCGGATCTGGGCACCGAAGATCTCGTGCATACGTTGCGCCGCTTCGCCATTAGTGGTGCTGGATCGCAGCAGGATCACCAGCGCCTCGTCGCCTTCCCAGCGTTCGAGGAAGTGCCGAACCAGCGACCGCCCGACCTGGGCCGGGTCGGTACTCGTGAAGTCGGGGAACCGCAGGTCGAACTCGGCCGCGGCGGCGAACAGCTTGTCCTTGCTGCCGTAGTAACGCATGACCATCGCGGGATCGATGCCCGCGTCGGCGGCGATGGCCCGAATCGTCGCGCCCTGAAAGCCCACCGCGCCGAAGCGCTCGCGGGCCGCCGCCAGGATCACCGCCTTCGTCTCGTCTGCTGACCGTCTCATGTCAACAATTGTAGGCCAACAACTGTTGACATAGCCCCGCCGGCGCGCCAGCATGGGGTTATGCCAACAAGCGTTGACTAACTCACGAGGGAGAGGAGCCGACCATGAACGACACCGATGTCCTGGTGGTAGGCGCCGGTCCGACCGGTCTGACACTCGCTGCCGCGCTACTCAGCCGCGGAATTCGGGTGACCGTGGTGGACAAGCTGGCCTCGGGCGCCAACACGTCCCGCGCCGCGGCCGTCAACGCCCGCACCCTGGAAGTGCTCGAAGAGCTCGACGTCACCCGGCGGATGGTCAAGGCCGGGGTGATCGCACCGCGATTCACCATGCGACAGGGCCGGCGCGTCTTGATCCCCGTCGATTTCAGCGAGCTGCCGACCGAACACCCGTACACCCTGATGCTTTCCCAGGCCGACACCGAGCGGCTGCTGCTCGAGCGGCTGCACGAACTCGGCGGCGACGTGGTCCGGCCCAAGACGTTGCGCGGCATCACCCAGGATGCCGACGGCGTCACGGCGACGTTCGACGACGGCGACACGATCAGGGCCCGCTACGCCGTCGGCGCGGACGGTATGAACAGCACTGTTCGCACGCAAGCCGGAATCGGCTTCACCGGTGGCGAATTCGCGGAGTCTTTTACGCTCGCTGACGTACGAGTGACCGGCAAAGCGCCCGGCAATGAGGTGATCCTGTTCTACGCCAAAGACGGCCTGACGGTTCTGGCACCGCTGCCCGGTGGCATCTTCCGCGTCGTCGCCCCCACCGCCGATGCGCCGCAACAGCCTTCGGCGAAGTTTGTCCAGGCACTCCTGGACACTCGCGGATTCGGGCCGGGCCAAACGGTCGTGACCGAGCTGGTGTGGGGATCGCGGTTCCACATCCATCACCGCGTCGCCGACAGCTACCGGGCCGGCCGGCTGTTGCTGGCCGGTGACGCGGCCCACGTGCACAGCCCCGCGGGGGGTCAGGGGATGAACCTGGGGATCACCGACGCGGTGGCGCTGGCCGGGGCTCTCGCCGAGGTCCTGGGGGGCGGCCCGGAAACCGCGCTGGACGCGTACAGCGCCGCCCAGCGCCGACGCGCGGAGCGGGTCCTGAAACTGACCGGACGCCTGACGCGGGTGGCGACGCTGCCGCGCCCGTTGCGGCCGCTCCGCAACATCGGAATGCGCCTGGCCGCAGGGGTTCCGGCGGTCCGACGGCGGCTGGCGCTGCGGCTGAGCGGCCTCGCGACCCAGTGATCGCTGGGCCAGACGAGGTGGGCGATCCATGATCCCGACTCGGATCCGAACACCCGACCAGCGAATGTCCAATTCCGCCAAAGAGTTTGGCGCGGTCACGCCGATACCAGCACGCGATTTCGGCGCAGCGTCGAAAACGTAACCTTTTAGGCAACGGTGGCCCATCCAGGGCACCGCCCCGCGCGACAATCAGGCAAGATGGGCGGCATGGACACTGGTGGGACTTCGCCTCGCGTCTTGGTCGTCGACGACGACTCCGATGTGCTCGCCTCGCTGGAACGCGGCCTGCGGCTGTCCGGATTCGAGGTGTCGACCGCGGTCGACGGCGCCGAAGCCTTGCGCAGCGCCACCGAGACCCGGCCCGACGCGATCGTGCTCGACATCAACATGCCCGTGCTGGACGGCGTCAGCGTCGTCACGGCGCTCCGGGCCATGGACAACGACGTGCCGGTCTGCGTGCTGTCCGCCCGCAGTTCGGTCGACGACCGGGTCGCCGGGCTGGAGGCCGGCGCCGACGACTACTTGGTCAAACCGTTCGTGTTGGCCGAGCTCGTCGCGCGGGTGAAGGCGCTGCTGCGCCGACGCGGCGCGACCGCAACCTCCTCCTCGGAGACCATCACCGTGGGCCCGCTGGAAGTGGACATTCCCGGCCGGCGGGCCCGGGTCAACGGCGTCGACGTCGACCTGACCAAGCGGGAATTCGACCTGCTGGCCGTGCTGGCCGAGCACAAGACCGCGGTGCTGTCCCGCGCGCAGCTGTTGGAGCTGGTGTGGGGTTACGACTTCGCCGCCGACACCAACGTCGTCGACGTGTTCATCGGCTATCTGCGCCGCAAGCTCGAGGCCAACGGCGGTCCCCGGCTGCTGCACACCGTCCGCGGCGTAGGGTTCGTCCTGCGCATGCAGTAACCAGGCGAGCGGCCATGAATTTTCTGTCCCGGATCCTGACCCGTACGCCATCGCTACGCGCCCGCGTTGTGGTCGCGACGGTCATCGGCGCAGCGATTCCCGTGCTCATCGTCGGCGTCGTCGTCTGGGTGGGCATCACCAACGACCGCAAGGAACGGCTGGACCGCCGCCTCGACGAGGCCGCGGGCTTCGCCATCCCCTCCCTGCCGCGCGGCCTCGACGAAATCCCGCGCTCCCCCTACAACAACGACGCCATCATGACCATCCGCCGCGGTGACCTGGTCAAGTCGAATTCCAACGTGACGCTGCCCAAACTGGACGTCGACTACGCCGACGCGTACGTCAACGGCGTGCGGTACCGGGTGCGCACGGTGACGATTCCGGCGCCCGAACCGACCTCGCTGGCCGTGGGCGCGACGTACGACGCGACTCTCGCCGAGACCAACAACCTGCACCGTCGGGTGCTGCTGATCTGCGGCTTCGCCATCGGCGCGGCCGCCGTGTTCGCGTGGCTGCTGGCCGCGTTCGCCGTGCGCCCGTTCAAACAGCTCGCCCAGCAGACCCGGTCGATCGACGCGGGCGACGAGGCGCCGCGGGTGGAGGTGCACGGCGCCACCGAGGCCGTCGAGATCGCCGAAGCCATGCGCGGCATGCTGCAGCGCATCTGGAACGAGCAGAACCGGACCAAGGAGGCACTGGCGTCGGCCCGCGACTTCGCCGCCGTGTCCTCACACGAGCTGCGCACCCCGCTGACCGCGATGCGCACCAACCTCGAGGTGCTGTCCACGCTGGATATGACCGACGACCAACGCAAGGAGGTGCTGAGCGACGTCATCCGCACCCAGTCGCGCATCGAAGCCACCTTGAGCGCCCTCGAGCGGCTGGCCCAGGGCGAACTGTCGACCTCCGACGACCATGTGCCCGTCGACATCACCGAGCTGCTCGACCGCGCCGCCCACGACGCGATGCGCATCTACCCCGACCTCGACGTGTCACTGGTCCCGTCGCCGACGTGCATCATCGTCGGCTTGCCGGCCGGGTTGCGCCTCGCGGTGGACAACGCCATCGCCAACGCCGTCAAACATGGCGGCGCGACCCGTGTCCAGCTGTCGGCGGTCAGCTCCCGCGCCGGCGTCGAGATCGCGGTCGACGACAACGGCAGCGGCGTGCCCGAAGACGAACGCGACGTCGTGTTCGAGCGGTTCTCCCGCGGGTCGACCGCCTCGCATTCGGGCTCGGGCCTGGGGCTGGCGCTGGTGGCCCAGCAAGCCCACCTGCACCGCGGGACGGCGGCGCTGGAGAGCAGCCCGCTGGGCGGCGCCCGGCTGGTGCTGCGGCTCCCCGGCCCCAGCTAGCGCGACTTTGTCGAAGGCACAAGGCTTTTGACTCGATCCCCCGGCCGCATGTACGCGCGGCCCGTGATGGGTGACCTACCGGGACGACCCCCGCCGGGTCGGGCACACTGGAGCGATGGCCAACGGCAACAAACCGACCGACAACGAAACCCTGGCACACATCCGCGACCTGGTCGCCGAGGAGAAGGCCCTGCGGGCGCAGCTGCAACAGCGCGACATCTCCGAATCGGAGGAGCATGATCGCCTGCGGCGGCTCGAGGTCGAGCTGGACCAGTGTTGGGACCTGCTGCGGCAGCGTCGCGCTCTGCGCGACAGCGGCGGTGACCCCCACGAGGCCGAGGTGCGTCCGCCCGACGAGGTCGAGGGCTACCTGAACTGAGCCACGCCGCAGATGTCGACGCCGTCGTCATAGGGGGCGGCCATAACGGCCTGGTGGCCGCGGCGTATCTGGCCCGGGCGGGCCTTCGGGTGCGGGTGCTGGAGCGGCTCGGACACACCGGCGGAGCGGCCGTCTCGGCGCAGGCGTTCGACGGGGTGGGTGTGCGGCTGTCGCGGTATTCCTATCTGGTCAGCCTGTTGCCGCCCCGCATCGTCGACGATCTGGGCGCCGGGGTGCGGCTGGCGCGGCGGCGGTACTCCTCCTACACGCCCGACCCGGCGACCGATGGCCGCCGTGGGTTGTTGATCGGCGCGGGCGGTGACACGTTCGCCGCGATCGGCGCCGGCCCCGACGAGCACGGGTTCGCCGCCTTCTACGACAGCTGCCGACTGGTGACCCAGCGGCTCTGGCCGACGCTGCTGGAACCGCTGCTCACCCGCGAGCAGGCCCGCCGGCGAGTCGCCGAAGGCACCGAAGCGGCGGCCGCGTGGCACGCGTTGATCGACGAGCCGATCGGGCGTGCCATCACCGCGGCCGTCGGCAACGACGTCGTCCGCGGCGTCATCGCGACCGACGCCCTGATCGGAACGTTCGCTCGCCTCGACGACCCGGCGCTGACCCAGAACGTCTGCTTCCTGTATCACGTGCTGGGCGGCGGGACCGGCGACTGGGACGTCCCGGTCGGCGGGATGGGCGCGCTGACCGGGGCCCTGGCGGCCGCCGCGGTGCGTCATGGTGCCGAAATCACCACCGGCGCCGAGGTTTACGCCGTCGAACCGGACGGTCTGGTGCGTTACCGGGCCCGCGATGCGGAGCACGTCATCCGGGCCCGGTTCGTGCTCGCGGGCGTCACACCGGCGGTACTGGCCGGCCTGCTCGGTGAACGACCGCCGACCCCCGCCCAGGGCGCGCAGGTCAAGGTCAACATGGTGCTGCGCCGGCTGCCGCGGTTGCGTGACGACGCGGTCACGGCCGAACAGGCCTTCGCCGGCACGTTTCACGTCAACGAAGCCTGGACCCAATTGGATACGGCATGCGCGCGGGCAGCCGCCGGGCATGTCCCGGATCCGTTGCCCTGCGAGGCATATTGTCATTCGCTGACCGACCCGAGCATCCTGTCGGTCGACCTGCGCGAGGCGGGCGCTCACACGATGACGGTGTTCGGGCTGCACACCCCGCACTCGCTGTTCGACGGCACCTACTCCGGGGCGCTGCGTGACCGGCTGACCGAGTCGGTGCTGTCGTCGCTGAATTCCGTTCTGGCCGAACCCATTCAGGAAGTGCTGCTGCCCGATGCGCACGGACGCCCCTGCATCGAGACGACGACCACCCTCGACCTGCACCGCACGCTGCGCATGACGGCCGGCAACATCTTCCATGGCGGACTGGCGTGGCCATTCGCGGACGACGACGACCCGCTGGACACGCCGGCGCGGCAATGGGGGGTGGCCACCGCGCACGAGCGGATCATGCTGTGCGGCTCGGGCGCCCGCCGCGGCGGTGCCGTGTCGGGCATCGGCGGGCACAACGCCGCCATGGCGGTGCTCGCCTCGCTGTGACTACCTGAGGTAGCGACCCGCCACTACCGCGCGTCGATGGTCTTGTAGTCGCGCTCGGTGTAGCCGGTGTAGATCTGGCGCGGGCGGCCGATCTTGCTGTCACCCTCGTCGTGCATCTCACGCCAGTGCGCGATCCAGCCGGGCAACCGGCCCAACGCGAACAGCACCGTGAACATCCGGACCGGGAAGCCCAGGGCCCGGTAGATCAAACCGGTGTAGAAGTCGACGTTCGGGTAAAGCTTGCGCTCGACGAAGTAGTCGTCGGTCAGCGCCGCCTCTTCCAATTCCTTGGCGATGTCCAGCAGCGGGTCGCCGCCGAGCTTGGCCAGGATCTTGTCGGCCTGTTCCTTGACGATGCGCGCGCGGGGGTCGTAGTTCTTGTAGACCCGGTGGCCGAAGCCCATCAGCTTGACGCCCTCTTCGCGGTTCTTCACCTTGCGGACGAACTCGCTGACGTCGTCGCCGCTTTCGCGGATCTGCTCGAGCATCTCGAGCACCGCCTGATTGGCGCCGCCGTGCAGCGGGCCCCACAGCGCGTTGATGCCACCGGAGATCGAGGTGAACAGGTTGGCCCGCGACGACCCCACCAGCCGCACCGTCGACGTCGAGCAGTTCTGCTCGTGGTCGGCGTGCAGGATGAGCAGCATGTCCAGCGCCCGGACCACCTCGGGGTCGGCCTGGTAGGGCTCGGCCGGCAGCCCGAACGTCATCCGCAGGAAGTTCTCCACCAGCGTCAGATTGTTGTCCGGGTAGAGGAACGGCTGCCCGACGGACTTCTTGTACGCGTACGCGGCGATGGTGGGCAGCTTCGCGAGCAGGCGGATCGTCGACAGCTCGACCTGGTTGTTGTCCATCGGGTCGAGCGCGTCGGGGTAGTAGGCGCTCAGCGCGTTCACCACGCTGGACAGCACCGGCATGGGGTGCGCGTTGCGGGGGAAGCCGTCGAAGAAGCGCTTGAGGTCCTCGTGCAGCATGGTGTGCAGCTGGATCCGCTTGGTGAACTCCGCGAGCTGGTCGGAGTCCGGCAGCTCGCCGTAGATCAGCAGGTAGCTCACCTCGATGAAGGTCGACTTCTCGGCTAGCTGCTCGATCGGGTAGCCGCGGTACCGCAGAATTCCGGCGTCACCGTCGATGTAGGTGATCGCGCTCTTGCACGCGGCGGTGTTGACGAAGCCGTTGTCGAAGGTGGTGTGCCCGGTCTTGGACAACAGGGGACCGAGCGCAATGCCGTCAGCACCTTCGGTGGCGTGAACGATTTCCAGGTCGATCTCGCCCCCCGGGTACTTCAGAGTTGCGGTGTCGTCGGTGTCGGCCACGAGAACCCCTTTGCGCTCTGACTGGTATGGCTGCCCTGACTAGGGGCTTACAGGTGAAGGTAGTCGTTGTCGCGTTCGCGTGCCTGCCCGGGGTCGAGTCTGCGGCGTCGCACCGATCCCGGGCGCGGGCTAGGGCTGGAGGCGTTCGACACGGGCGCCGGCGACCCGGATCCGGTTATGCAACCGGTTCTCCCGCCCCTGCCAGAATTCGACCGACTCCGGAGCGAGCAGGTAACCGCCCCAGCCCGGCGGCACCGGGATCTGGTCTTGGTCGGCGAACCGCGCGGTCACCTCGGCCAGCTGGTCGAGGAGCGCCGCGCGCGACTCGATCGGCTGAGACTGCTGCGATGCCCACGCGCCCAGTTGCGAGCCGCGCGGCCGCTTGGACCAGTAGTCCTCGGTGTCCTGCCGGGTGACCTTGCTCACCGGCCCCCGAAGGTGCACCTGCCGCCCCAGTTGGTACCAGGGAAACGTCGCCGACGCGTACGCGGTAGCGGCCAAATCGGCGCCCTTGGCCGAGTCATAGTTGGTGAAAAATGTGATCCCCGACTCGTCCACGCTCTTGCACAACACCGATCGACTCGCCGGCCTGCCGTCGGCGACGGTGGCCAGCACCATGGCGTTGGGCTCGGCGACGCCGGACCGCTCGGCGTCATCGATCCATTTGCGCAGCAAGGCAACCCAACCGTCGTCGAGCCAATCCGCGTCGAGATCGGGACTGCCGTCCTTTTCCACCGATCCGTATTCCACGCGCATCCTTTGCAGGTGCTCGGAGTCTGGTCCTGCCATCGCGCCAACGCTACCGGGGCTTGCTACCGGCCGGTAGCGTCCGCCCGAGGGTGGGGTGCGAGAATTTTGCCTATGACTGTGGTCCCCGAAGACTTTGTTCCCGGCCTCGAAGGCGTGGTCGCCTTCACGACCGAGATCGCCGAGCCGGATAAGGACGGCGGTGCACTGCGCTACCGCGGAGTCGACATCCAAGACCTGGTGGACCAGCAGGTCACCTTCGGTGACGTGTGGGCCCTACTGGTCGACGGCAAGTTCGGCCACGGATTGCCGCCCGCCGAGCCGTTCCCGCTGCCCATCCACACCGGCGACGTGCGCGTCGACGTGCAGGCGGGCCTGGCGATGCTGGCCCCGATCTGGGGCTACCGGCCCCTGCTCGACACCGACGACGCCACGGCGCGCGACCAGCTGGCCCGGGCGTCGGTGATGGCGTTGTCCTACGTCGCGCAGTCCGCCCGCGGCATCTACCAGCCGGCCGTTCCGCAGCGAATTATCGACGAATGCTCAACTGTGACAGCACGGTTCATGACGCGCTGGCAGGGCGAGCCGGATCCGCGGCACGTCGAAGCGATCGACGCCTACTGGGTGTCGGCCGCCGAGCACGGCATGAACGCCTCGACGTTCACCGCGCGCGTGATCGCCTCGACCGGCGCCGACGTCGCGGCGGCGTTGTCCGGGGCGATCGGGGCCATGAGCGGACCGCTGCACGGCGGCGCGCCGGCCCGTGTGCTGCCGATGATCGAAGAGGTCGAGCGCACCGGCGACGCCCGCGCCCTGGTCAAGAAGATCCTGGACAGCGGCGACAAGCTGATGGGCTTCGGGCACCGGGTCTACCGCGCGGAGGACCCGCGGGCGCGGGTGCTGCGCGCGACCGCCGAGCGGCTCGGCGCACCACGCCACGAGGTCGCGGTCGCCCTGGAGCAGGCCGCCCTGGCCGAGCTGCGCGAGCGCCGCCCGGACCGGGCCATCGAGACCAACGTCGAGTTCTGGGCGGCGGTGATCCTGGACTTTGCCCAGGTCCCGGCCAACATGATGCCCGCGATGTTCACCTGCGGGCGCACCGCGGGATGGTGCGCGCACATCCTCGAGCAGAAGCGGCTCGGCAAGCTGGTTCGCCCGTCGGCCATCTACGTGGGACCGGGCCCGCGCAGCCCGGAGTCCGTCGAGGGTTGGGACCGCAGCCTCACCCACGCCTGAGGCAGGACCGCTGTCGGCCGTTGCGCGCGAGCGTAACGGCATCGCGAATTTCGGCTCAATTCTTCGCACCGGCGCTACGCTCGCGTGCGCTTGTTGTCGGTGCCCGGCGATTAAATGAGTGTCGCCGCGATGAGTTTGTGTCGCGGGCGCAGTCATAACTCGCGAGCCTGCCCGCTTCGGGCCGGCCTGGGAACCGACAGCAAGGAGAACCACAATGGCGATCAATATCGAGCCGGCCCTGTCCCCGCACCTGGTGGTCGACGACGCGGCCGCGGCGATCGACTTCTACGTCAAGGCCTTTGGCGCCGAGGAGATCGGGCGGGTGCCCCGCCCGGACGGGAAACTCGTCCACGCCGCGGTGCGCATCAACGGCTTTCTGGTCATGCTCAACGACGACTTCCCCGAGGTGTGTGGCGGCAAGTCGATGACGCCCAAGTCCTTGGGCGGCACCCCGGTGACCATCCACCTGACGGTCACCGACGTCGACGCCAAGTTCCAGCGGGCGCTGGACGCGGGCGCCACCGTCGTCGCTCCGTTGGACGATCAGTTCTGGGGTGACCGCTACGGCGTGGTCGCGGACCCGTTCGGCCACCACTGGTCGATGGGACAGCCGGTCCGCGAGGTCGGCTACGACGAGATCCAGGCGGCGATGGCCGGGCAGGGCGCCGGCTAGCCGAGCAGGCGGTCCAGCAGCCGGCGCCGCGGGGACGCCCCGGCGGCGGCAGCGGCGGCGAGCATGTCGGCGACCTCGGTGAATTTGGCTCGCGGCCGACCGTCGGCGCTGCCGCGGGCGACCTCGGCGGCGTCGATGGCCCGCCAGCCGCGGGCATCGACGGCGTCGGGCTGCCGGTCCCGCACCAGCTCGGCCAGCGCCTCGGGCTGCCCCACCGGATCGCCGAGCCTGCCGGCGTTGAAGTCGGCAACCAGGGCGTGAACGGTCTGCAGCGAACACGACTTGTTCGTGCCGATGAACCCGCTCGGGCCGCGCTTGATCCAGCCCGCGACATAGGCTCCGGACACCGGCTGCCCGGAGTCGGGGTCGACCACGCGCCCGCCCTCGTTCGGAACGACCGCCGCGGACTCGTCGAACGGCAGGCCCGCAATCGGCTTGCCGCGGTAGCCGATCGACGTCAGCACCAGGCCGGCGTCCAGCCTGCGCAACTCGTCGCCCCCGGTCGCTGCGAACTCCACGCCGGTGGCGCGTTGCTCACCCAGAACCCGCTTCGGGGGGAGCTGGTAGGCCAGCCGGATCCGCGGACGGCCGTTCCCCTGGGCCGGCGACGAGTCGTCGCCGAGCGTGGTGAGGATTTCCAGCTTGCGTTTCGTCAGGCCGTCCGTCGCGGTAGCGAGGTCGGCCGCGACCCGCTCGTGGTCGGCCGCGCTGAGCACGACATCGGACGAGCCCGTGAGCCCGATCAGTTCGGGCAGGGTGAACGCCGAATGGGCGGGGCCGCGCCGGGCGGCGACCACTACTTCGCGGACCGCCGAAGCGCGCAGCGTCACCAGCGCACGGTCGGAGATGTCGGTGCGCGCCAGGTCGTCGGGGTTGGCCGTGAGCACACGGGCCACGTCCAGGGCGACGTTTCCGTTGCCGATGATCACCACCCGCTCATGGCTGAGATCGACTGGCAGACTGGCGAACTCGGGATGCCCGTTGATCCACGCAACCAATTCGGTGGCTGTTCCGGTGCCCGGCAGGCCCATGCCCTCGATCTGCAGGCGACGGTCGTCGGGGGCCCCGACGGCGTACAACACGGCATGGTGGTGGGCGAGCAGATCCGCGTGGCTCAAGTGCCTGCCGACCTCGACGTTGAGGTAGAACCGGAAGCGCCGGTGACCGGCGACTCGATCGAACAGCCGCGTGACGCGCTTGGTGTTCTGATGGTCGGGCGCCACCCCGGCGCGCACCAGCCCGTAGGGCGTCGGCAGCTTCTCAAAGACGTTGACCCGCACGCCATGCTGCGTGAGCAGTTCGTCGGCGGCATACATGGCCGCCGGCCCGGACCCGACGATGGCCACGGTCAGTGGCCTGCGGTGGGCACGCACCTGGGCGGCCGGGATCACCGGCGCCAGCTTCGACGTCGGGGGCAATTTCTCGTCCGCGGGGCGGTCCGGGTAGAAGGACGCGTTGATCTCGACGAACGGCAATTGCTTGACGTCCAGGCGGGTGTCCGGCGCGATCGCGCCGACGGGACAGGCGCTCACGCACGCTCCGCAGTCCACACACGCCACCGGATCGATGTGGAGCATCTCCGAGGTGGCGAAGCCGGGCTCATCGGGCGTGGGGTGAATGCAGTTCACCGGGCACGCGAAAACACAGGACCCGTCGTTACAGCACGACTGGGTAATGACGTGCGGCATAGGCGATTACCCGCGCGGTCCTAGGCGGCCGGCGCCGCGGCCAGGTGCTGACGCTGCGGCTCGCTGCGGTAACGCGACGGCTTGCCGTCGATCTTGCAGAGTCGCCACATGAGCCGCGCGGAACGCGTCTCCATCAGCCCGGTGTCGTGGGCCAGCATCCGGACATCACCGAACATGTCGCTCAACCACTTTCGCGATTCCGGCGACCGGAAGAACAGCTCCCGCTTCACCTCGCGCGGGATGTCGAACTCCTGCCAGAACGCTTTGGGGGGCACCACGATTGCCCTGCAGAGGACCTTCATCGTCAGGGGCAGGTACAGCGCCGTCCAGAACCGCTGCCTGCGTGTCAATTGCGGCACCCGCTTGCGCAGGAACTCATGGGCGAAGGAGATGTGCCGCGCTTCCTCGGCGACGTGAATGGCCATCACCCGTTCCATGATCGGGTGCAGCGACTTGCCCTCGCGCAGAACGTTTTTCTGCGTGTGATCGATCGGCTCTTCCCCGGCGAGCACGCCGATGAAGAACGCCACCGGCAACGGACCGGCCACCAGCGGAACCAACGGCGAGAGCCACTTGAGCAGTCGCGGCATGCCCGGGACGTCGGCGCCGACGCGGTTGACCATCTCCTGGAACATCATGGTGTGGTTGCACTCTTCGACGGATTCGTGCAGGCAGTACCGGTATTCGGGGGACCCGTTGGGCACCCAGAACGTGTAGTTCATCAGGCCGCGGATCAGGATCGACTCGAAGTGCAGCCCTACCTTGGCGACGTTGGCCTGGCGCCACATGCCGATTTTGATCTTGCGCTCGTCGGACTGCGCCTGGTACCAGGGATGACGCCCCAGCGGGTCGGTCGCCGGCAAGATCCACCGAGGATCGTTCTCGGTGACGGCGAATTCCGGTGAGTCCCAATCGATGTCGGTGTACGGGTTGAAGTTCCGCCGCACCGACCCCTCGGACAGTGTGGCAAGCGTGTTGACGTACTCGGTATCGTCGCGCACTTCCATATTGCGGCGCCAACGCCGAACCATGCGTGTCCTGGCCATATCCAAGCCTCCCCAACGAGGTTTACATTTGGACGTGCTGTGTCCAGACAGTACCGCAGGTACCGCATATCTTCCAGACCCCTGGCGGGCACTGTGGCCTGACCAGTGGTCAGCGTTTTGGTGTGCCCTGCGTCACACCCCGTTGAACACTCCGCTGTGCGCGGCCAGGCGTTTTGCGCCGGAGGAAGGGGTCGGCAGTCGGACCGCTGCATGGCGGGTCACGTCCGCTCACTACCCTGATGAGCATGGCTGACCAGCTCGAGATTCCCTCCGACATCAAACCCCGCGACGGCCGCTTCGGATGCGGCCCTTCCAAGGTGCGGCCAGAACAATTGGAGGCGCTGACGACCACCGCGGCCCCGCTGTTCGGCACATCGCACCGGCAGTCGCCCGTCAAGAATCTGGTGGGGCGGGTCCGGTCGGGGCTGGCCGAGCTGTTCTCCGTACCGGACGGTTACGAGGTCATCCTCGGCAACGGCGGCGCGACGGCGTTCTGGGACGCGGCGGCGTTCGGACTGATCGACAAGCGCTCGCTGCACCTGTCCTTCGGCGAGTTCAGCTCGAAGTTCGCCTCGGCGGTCGCCAACAACCCTTTTATCGGCGACCCGATCGTCATCAAGGCGGACGCCGGCAGCGCACCCGAGCCGCAGAGCGATCCCTCGGTCGACGTGATCGCCTGGGCGCACAACGAGACGTCGACCGGGGTGGCGGTGCCGATCCGCCGTCCCGCCGACTCGGGCGAGGCCCTGGTCGTCATCGACGCCACCTCCGGCGCGGGCGGACTGCCGGTGGAGATCTCCGAGACCGATGCCTACTACTTCTCACCGCAGAAGAATTTCGCCAGCGACGGCGGCCTGTGGCTGGCCATCATGAGCCCGGCGGCCCTGGCGCGGGTCGAATCCATTGCCGGGTCCGGGCGCTGGGTCCCCGACTTCCTGTCGTTGCCCATCGCGGTGGACAACAGCCTGAAGAACCAGACGTACAACACCCCCGCGGTCGGCACCCTGGCGCTGATGGCCGAGCAGATCGACTGGATGCTGGGCAACGGCGGGCTGGAGTGGTGCGTCAAGCGCACGGCCGACTCGTCCCAGCGGTTGTACTCGTGGGCCCAGGAGCGGCCCTACACCACGCCATTCGTCGCCGACCCCGCCCTGCGGTCCCAGGTGGTGGGCACCATCGATTTCGCCGACGACGTCGACGCCGCGGCAGTCGCGAAGATTTTGCGGGCGAACGGCATCGTCGACGTCGAGCCGTACCGCAAACTCGGCCGCAACCAGTTGCGGGTCGGGATGTTCCCTGCGGTGGACCCCGACGACGTCAGCGCCCTGACCCAGTGCGTCGACTGGGTGGTCGAGCGGCTGTAGCCGGGCGAGCGGGGGCGGGGCCAGGCCCGCAGCCGGGCCGTAACCCGCTCGCAATCAGCACGCAACCGCCCAGCGTGTCAGCACCGGTTGTGGGCGTTAGCTGAACTAGAGTGCGCACCAGACGGGTCCGTCGACCTGCACGGAGCCTGCGAGGAGAAGCCATGCGGGAACTCAAAATGGTTGGGGTCGATGCCGACGGCAAAAACATCATCTGCGAAGCCGGCGATCGGGGGGAACCGTTCAAGCTCGCCGTCGACGATCAACTGAAAGCCGCCGTGCGCGGCGAGACCGTGTCCTCAGATCAACCGCAGCTCGATATCCAGGTCACAAACATGTTGAGCCCTAAAGAGATTCAAGCCAGGATCCGGGCTGGCGCCTCGGTCGAGCAGGTGGCTGCGGCGTCGGGCTCCGACATCTCGCGGGTCCGCCGGTTCGCGCATCCGGTTTTGCTGGAGCGTGCGCGCGCCGCCGAGCTGGCAACGGCCGCTCATCCGGTGCTCGCCGACGGTCCCGCGGTACTCACGTTGCTGGAGACGGTGAGCGCCGCCCTGGTGACGCGCGGCTTGGAACCGGACAGGCTCAGCTGGGACGCCTGGCGCAACGAGGACAGCCGCTGGACGGTGCAGCTCGCGTGGAAGGCCGGCCGGTCCGACAACATCGCGCACTTCTCCTATGCCCCCGGCGCGCACGGCGGAACGGTCACGGCCGTCGACGACGCGGCCAAGGAGCTGATCGACCCGAACTTCGACCGTCCGCTGCGTCCGCTCGCGCGGGTGTCCCACGTCGACTTCGAGGAGCCGGTGAAGCCGCCCGCCGCCGCTGCTCCCGAAGACAAGCCCGCTCCCCCAGAGCAGCCGGTGCACACCCGACGGGGCAAGCCCGTCATCCCGGCTTGGGAGGACGTGCTGCTCGGCGTGCGCTCGGGGGGACAGCGCTAGACGGACGGCGGCGCTACCGCGCCACCGTCAGCGACAGCAGCGTCAGCCACGCGCCCGCGACCCCGACCCCCGCGCCCAGCAGGAACCAGCGCAGCACCAACTTGTGCCGCCAACCCCACAGCGTGGGCGCCAGCCCGCCGGCCGCGACGACGTTGAGCCCGACGGCCAGCAGTGGATGCACCCGGATGAGTCCCAGACTCAGCACCACGATGGCGGCCCCGGTCACTGCGGCGACGAACCCGGCAACCGTCAATCCCGTTGCCCAGGGCACGGAATCGTCGGTCACGACCCGAGCCTAGCCCGCTCGTAGAACGCCAAAGCGGCCGCGGTGGCGACGTTGAGGGAGTCGGTGCCGCGCGACATCGGGATCCGCACGCGCACATCGCTCGAGCGCAATGCGGCCGGCGTGAGCCCCGGCCCCTCGGCGCCGACCAGGACGGCGACGCGGTCGTCGCGGATGGCCGCCATGGCCTCGGGCAGGGCGCAGGCCCCGGGATCCGGAGTCATCGCCAGCAGTCGAAATCCGTTTTCCCTCAGCATCGACAGCTCCGCCGGCCAGTCGGCCGCCCGCGCGTACGGGACCAGCAGGGCGTGGCCCATGGAGACGCGCACGGCGCGCCGGTAGAGCGGGTCCGCGCAACCGCTGCCGAACACCACCGCGTCCACGCCCAGTCCGGCCGCGTTGCGAAAGATGGAACCGAGGTTCTCGTGGTCGTTGACCCCCTCGAGCACCGCGACGGTGCGGGCGCGCCCGACCAGTTCGGCAAGCCCGGGCTCCGGCACCCTGCGGGCGGCCGCCAGCACGCCGCGGTTCAGGTGAAAGCCCACCACCTGAGCCATAACTTCGGCGGACGTCCGGTAGAACGGCACGGCGCTGCCCGCGAGGTCGTCCGCGAGCTCGGTGAGCCGGCGGTCGGTCCCGAGCATGGCGTGCGGGGTGAAGCGGGAGGCCAGCATGCGCTGGACGACGAGCACGCCCTCGGCGATCACCAGGCCCTTGCCGGACGGCAGGTCGGGACGGCGGTCGACGCTGTTCAGGTCGCGGAAATCGTCGAGCCGCGGGTCGCCCGGATCGGCGACGTCCTGAACGTTCAGGCCATCGGTTCCGTCGCTCACGGGCCTTCGTCGACCAAGGCCAACATCAGGTCGGCCGCGTTGCGCAGGGTGTCGCGCTGCTCGGTGTCCAGCGTCGCCAGCCGCTTGGCCAACCACTCCTGACGGGCACGCCGGGTCGCCTTGACCAGTTCGGCGCCGGACTGGGAGACAGAGACCAGCACCTGCCGGCCATCGATGGGATGCGGGGCGCGGTCCACCAGGCCCATGTCGGCCAGCGAAGCGATCACGCGGGTCATCGACGGCGGCCGGACGCGTTCGCGGATCGCCAGCGTGCCGGGCGTCATCGGGCCCTCGTTGGCCAGCGTCGCCAGCGCCGACAGCTGGGACAACGACACTGGCGACGACGGGTTTCGGAACCGGAGTTGGCGGGCGAGCCGCATGACCGCCAGCGACAGGTCGCTGGCCAGCCGCGCATCGCTGTCAGGCATGGCGCGAGGTTACACGGAACCTCACGAAATCGGGATACGAACCGGTGAACGACGGGCTTTGATCGATGCCGCTGGGCTCACCAAATGTCGCCGAACCACCGTGCGGGCACTTAACCCGCTCTGCGCAGGCGTTTTGGGGTGGGCCCGCCCGGCATGCGGGTGTTTTGGCGGGGCGCAGCGGCGGCTATGTTAATCGCGATGTCTGCTGAACCCGGCCCGAACCGCGAGCCCCCGCCGCTGCCGCCTGCGCTGCTCAACGCGTGGCCGTTCATCGCCCTCGGCGCGCTCGGCTGGGTGGCCGCGGCGGCCGCCGCATTCCTCGTGCCGTCCCTGCACAGTTGGCGCCTGCTGACGCTGGCCGGGCTCGGGGTGACAGTGCTCGGGACGAGCATCTTCGTGTTGCAACTCGCGGAAGCCCGTCGGGGCGCACGCGGCGCGCAGGACGGACTCGAGAACTATTTCCACCACGGCTAGATTCCGCAATCATGCACTCGGGAGGGATCGATGGTAGCCCCGCTACTGCAAGCGCAAATCGATATCGACGCAACGGTTTCCACCGTCTGGGGGCTGATATCGGATCTTCGGCGGATGCCGGAGTGGAGCCCGCAATGTCGTTGGATGAAGGCGTTCGGTCCGCTGCGCCAGGGCACGCGCACGCTCAACATCAATCGCCGTAACGGCATGTTCTGGCCGACCACCTCCACGGTCGTCGAGGTCATCCCCGAGACCAAGCTGGCGTTCCGGGTCAACACCAACAACACCATCTGGAGCTACGAGCTCCAGCCCACCGGCGCGGGCACCCGGGTGATCGAGAGCCGCCATGCCGAGAACGGCGTGACCGCGTTCTCCAACCTGTCGGTGAATGCGTTGTTCGGCGGGACCACGAACTTCGAACGCGAATTGGTCGACGGCATGAACGCCTCACTCGCCAAGATCAAGGCCGCCGCCGAAAAGGGCTAGTCCGCCTCGGGCTGCGACTCCTGCGCTTCGGGCTCGGGCTGCGACTCCGGCGCCTCAGGCTTGGGCTGCGACTCCGGCGCTTCGGACTCGGGCTGCGGCTCCGGCGCTTCGGACTCGGGCTGCGACTCCGGCGCTTCGGACTGCGGCTCGGGCGTCTCCGAAGTTGTTGTCGCGGACTCCGGTTCCGCCTGTAGGTCGCCGTCGGCGTCCTCGGGCCGGGGTTCCGCCGCCTCGGTCGACTGGTCCGCAGCCTCCGGCGGCTCTGTCGGGACGGGCGGCTCCACGACGTCGAGCACGCCATCGTCGTAGGGCTGGTAAATCGGCGAACCGGTGCCCGCAGGAGCGGGGGTGTCCGAGTGCGCGCCGCAACCGTACTGCTTGTCCACGATCTGCCCGTCGGCCGACAGCTCGTTGCCGCACACGCCGAACATCGAACCGAGCGACCCCGCCAACGGCAGGTAGAAGCCGCAGTCACGGCACACCCGTTTGGTGGAGCGCGCCATCGCCGAGTCGGGACCGTGCTCTCCGGTGTGCCAGCGTTCGGCCGCCTCCGCGCGGCCGGCGGCACTCATGACCCACCGACGGCCCAGCCCGATTTCGGCGGCGGTGTCGTCGACCTGTGGGTCGCCGCTGGCGGTGTAGCCGGGAACCAGCCTCGGGTCGTCGGCCGCGGGCGCCAGCAGGTCGCCGGGGCTCAGGTCCCCCGGACGCACCCGCTGATCCCACGGGACCCACTCGGGCGCCAGCAACGCCGTCGGTCCCGGAATCAGCACCACCTCGCTGACGGTGGCGTGATCGGCGCCGGGATGGGCGGCGACGACGACGGCCCACTGCCAGCCCTGGTAACCGGGCAGATGAGCCAGGAACCGGTGGGTGGCGGCGGCCGGGTCCTCGTAACTAACGCCCAGGTAATCGCCCACGGTCTCCGCACCACTGAACTCCACGACGGCGGTCCTGGCCTGGTCTACCGCACCCGTCAGCACGGCGGCCAAACTTTCGGGCCAGTCGGCCACGGTCGCCCCGGCGGATTGCTCGCTGGGTCCGGTCAAGGTGTCCTCTTTCTCCATTGCGGTTCCAATACTAGGTTGGCGAGCCACACCCGTTACCTGCAGACGCTTGTCGTCGGCATAGGGGAGAATCGGAACGTGTCTGGACGGCGGCGTGATCATCCGGGCCGCGTGGCCTCCACTCCGGGTCGCCGGCCCGCCAATGGGGCTGGTAAACAGCATCCGGGCATGGCCAATTACCCCGCCGACGATGCCGCCGATCGGCGTGGCCGCCGTCCACCGCCGATGCCGAGCGCCAATCGCTACCTGCCGCCGATCGGCCAGCAGTCGGAACCGGATCAATACGACACCTCACCCCCACGCCCTGCCGCCCCCGGTGAACGGATCACCGTCACTCGCGCCGCCGCGCTGCGCAGCCGCGAGATGGGGTCGCGGATGTACTGGATGGTGCAACGGGCTGCCACCGCCGACGGCGCCGACAAGTCCGGCCTGACGGCCCTGACGTGGCCGGTGGTGGCCAACTTCGCGGTGGACGCCGCGATGGCCGTGGCGTTGGCCAACACGTTGTTCTTCGCGGCGGCCACCGGGGAGAGCAAGGGCCGGGTCGCGTTGTATCTGCTGATCACCATCGCGCCGTTCGCGGTCATCGCGCCGCTCATCGGCCCGGCGCTGGACCGGTTGCAGCACGGCCGGCGGGTCGCCCTCGCCGGGTCGTTCGTCCTGCGGACGGCGCTGGCGCTGGTGCTGATCATGAATTACGACGGCGCAACCGGGAGCTACCCGTCGTGGGTCCTTTATCCGTGCGCGCTGGCCATGATGGTGTTCTCCAAGTCGTTCAGCGTGCTGCGCAGCGCCGTGACGCCGCGCGTCATGCCGCCGACCATCGACCTGGTGCGGGTGAACTCGCGGCTGACCGTGTTCGGTCTGCTCGGCGGCACCATCGCCGGCGGGGCGATCGCCGCGGGCGTGGAGTTCGTCTGCACCCATCTGTTCAAGTTGCCCGGCGCGTTGTTCGTCGTCATCGCGGTCACGCTCGTCGGCGCTTCGCTGTCGATGCGGATCCCGCGCTGGGTCGAGGTCACGGCCGGCGAGGTGCCCGCCACGTTGAGCTACCGCCAGGACAGCGAACCACAGCGGCGCAGCTGGCACCATGAAGTCAAGAAGGTCGGCGGGACGCTGCGACAACCGCTGGGCCGCAACATCATTACCTCGTTGTGGGGAAACTGCACCATCAAGGTCATGGTCGGCTTTCTGTTCTTGTACCCGGCGTTCGTCGCCAAGGCGCATCAAGCCAACGGCTGGGTTCAGCTCGGCATGCTCGGGATGATCGGCGCGGCGGCCGGCATCGGCAACTTCGCCGGCAACTTCGCCGCCGCGCGCCTACAACTGGGCCGCCCCGCCGTGCTGGTGGTGCGCTGCACGCTGGCGGTCTCTGCGGTCGCGCTGGCGGCGGCGGTGGCGGGCACCCTCGCGGCGGCCGTGATCGCCACCCTGGTGACGTCCGGCAGCAGCGCCATCGCGAAGGCCTCGCTGGACGCCTCACTGCAAAACGATCTGCCCGAGGAATCGCGCGCCTCGGGATTCGGGCGTTCGGAGTCGACGCTGCAGCTGGCCTGGGTGCTCGGCGGTGCCGTGGGCGTTCTGGTGTACACCGAGTTGTGGGTGGGCTTCACCGCCGTAACCGCGCTGCTGATCCTCGGATTGGCGCAGACGCTCGTTAGCTATCAAGGGAACTCGCTGATCCCCGGACTCGGAGGTAACCGGCCCGTCATGGTGGAGCAGGAAGGCGTCCGTCGCGGCCGACCGGCGGTGGTGCCCGAGTGAAACGCAGGATGGCCGTGCTGCTCGCCGGCCTGATGACTCTGGCGTGCGTGGCCGTCGGTGTGGGCACCTGGCTGCTGGTGCGCCCGTCCGGTCCGCAGCGACCCCAGATCAGCGCGTATTCGCACGGCCACCTCACGAGGGTGGGGCCATACCTTTACTGCAGCGTGCTCAACCTCGAGGACTGCGACACGCCCCAGGCGCAGGGCGAGCTGAAGGTCAGCGAGCGCTACCCGGTGCAACTCTCGGTGCCCGACGCGATCTACCGGGCGCCGTGGCGGCTGCTGCAGGTCTACGAGGACCCGACCAACACCACCAGCACCATCTTTCGGCCGGGCACCCGGTTCGCGGTCACCATCCCGCCGGTGGACCCGCACCGCGGGCGCGTGGTCGGGATAGTGGTGCAGTTGCTGACGCTCGTCATGGATCCCGCGGGAGAGCTGCGGGATGTTCCGCACGCGGAATGGTCAGTGCGCCTTACGTATTGAGCGCCCGGGTCAGGCGCCGTGCCCAGCCGGCACCCGTTCCCCTTCGACGGGCGGGCCCGGAGGGGTCCCGTCGCCGAACGGATTGCCGCCCAGCGCTTCCCGGCCATGCGGTGACAGCCAGCTCGACAGGTCCGGCCCCTTGGGCACGATGCCGGTGGGATTGATGTCGGCGTGCACGATGTAGTAGTGCTGCTTGATCTGCACGAAGTCGACGGTGTCGCCGAACCCCGGTGTCTGGAAGAGGTCGCGCGCATACGCCCACAACACCGGCATCTCGCTCAGTTTGCTCCGGTTGCACTTGAAATGACCGTGGTAGACCGGGTCGAAGCGGGCCAATGTCGTGAACAACCGCACGTCGGCCTCGGTTATGGTGTCGCCCACCAGGTATCGCTGATCGGCCAGGCGATCGCCGACCCAATCCAACGCGGCGAACAGCCGGTCGTACGCCGCGTCGTAGGCTTCTTGCGAGCCGGCGAACCCGCACCGGTACACCCCGTTGTTGATCTCGGTATAGACCCGCTTGTTCACGTCGTCGATCTCCGCGCGCCGCTGCTCGGGATACAGCTCCGGGGCGCCCTCGCGGTGGTAGGCGGTCCATTCCGTGGAGAAGTCCAGGGTCATCTGTGCGAAGTCGTTGGTGACGACAGCGCCGGTGGGAACGTCGACGATCGCGGGCACCGTGATGCCCTTGGGATAGTCGGGGAAGCGCTTGAAGTAGGCATCCTGGAGCCGGGGAATCTTCAAGACGGGGTCCACGCCCCCGGGGTCGAGATCGAACGTCCAGCTGCGTTCGTCGTGGGTAGGCCCGCAAAACCCAATGGACAGAACGCTTTCCAGGCCCAGCAAGCGCCGGACGATGATGGCGCGGTTGGCCCAGGGGCAGGCGCGCGCGACGACGAGCCGGTACCTGCCGGGTTCCACCGGATAGCCGTCGCGCCCGTCGGCGGTGACGCGGGTGGTGATGTAGTTCGTGTCGCGGGTGAAGTCACCTTTTCCGGCGACGTAGGCGGCCATGGTGACAATTCTGCCCCAGCCACTCGCCGCCGACCGGCGGCGAGCTAGGCGTCGAGCTCGCGGGCGACCGCGCGAACCACCTCGGAGACCCGTCGAGCCGTCTTGCGGTCCGGGTAGCGCCCCTTGCGCAGCTCGGGCTGAACGGCGCTCTCCAGCAACGTGATCATGTCCTCGACCATGCCGTGCAGTTCGTCGGGGCTGTGCTTGTGCTCGGCGGGCGTCTCGCGGCGGCCCTGAGCCTTGGTGAGGCTGGGCGGCGGCTCAATCAGCTTGAGGCTCAGCGCCTGAGGCCCGCGCCGCCCGGAGGCGATGCCGAACTCCACGCGCTGGCCCGCTTTGAGCCCCTCGACCCCAGCGGGCAACGCCGACGAGCGGACATACACGTCCTCGCCGTCCTCTTGCGACAGGAAGCCAAACCCCTTGTCGGCGTCGTACCACTTAACCTTGCCGGTCGGCACTGGTCTCACCTGCTTGTCTAACGGATCAATAGAATGGCCAACACAATAAGCGT
This sequence comes from Mycobacterium sp. E3298, assembly GCF_001666895.1. Classification (NCBI taxonomy): domain Bacteria; kingdom Bacillati; phylum Actinomycetota; class Actinomycetes; order Mycobacteriales; family Mycobacteriaceae; genus Mycobacterium; species Mycobacterium sp. E3298. The sequence goes on along the minus strand of NZ_LZJB01000597.1, from coordinate 3,661 downwards.
CCCGCCTGCGCAGGACGCCGTTTGGTCCCTGATCCTACTCGGATGCTCGCCTGACGAGCACCCCCGTTATTGCCCACTCGGTACTCTGGGCATTACCGGTGGAGGAGATATGCGCCTGATCCTGAACATCATCTGGCTCGTGTTCGGCGGCCTGTGGATGGCCGCCGGATACGTGGTCGCGGCGCTTGTCAGCTTCTTGCTGATCATCACCATCCCGTTCGGCTTCGCGTCGCTGCGCATCGCCTCCTACGCGTTGTGGCCGTTCGGCCGCACCATCGTCGACAAGCCGACCGCCGGCACGGGAGCGCTGATCGGAAACGTCATCTGGGTGCTGCTGTTCGGACTGTGGCTGGCGATCGGCCACGTGGTGAGCGCGGTGGCGATGGCCGCCACGATCGTCGGCATTCCGCTGGCGCTGGCCAACCTCAAGCTGATCCCCGTGTCGTTGATGCCGCTTGGCAAGCAGATCGTTCCCGTCGGTTCGCCCTCCCAGGTGATGGCCGCATGACGCTGACCGCGCTGGGTGTGCCGACGGTGCCGGGCCGCGCCGGCGGCGGTGCCGCCCGGCACGCCCCGACCACGGGCCCGTTGGTGGACACCTACGGGCGGGTCGCCACCGACCTGCGGGTCTCGCTGACCGACCGCTGCAACCTGCGGTGCAATTACTGCATGCCGGCCGAGGGCCTGGATTGGCTGCCGGGCGAGCAACTGCTGCGGCCCGACGAGCTGACCCGCCTGATGCACATCGCCGTCACCCGGTTGGGCATCACGAGCGTGCGATTCACCGGTGGCGAACCCCTGTTGGCGCGGCACCTCGAAGAGGTGGTCGCGGCGGTGGCCGGGCTGCGGCCCCGCCCGGAGATCTCGTTGACCACCAATGGCATAGGGCTGGCGAGGCGGGCCGCCGGCCTCGCCCGGGCAGGCCTGGACCGTGTCAATGTCTCGATGGACAGCGTGGATCGCGACCACTTCGCGGCGATCACCCGCCGGGACCGGCTCGGCGACGTGCTCGACGGGCTGGCCGCCGCCCACGACGCCGGCCTGACGCCGGTCAAGGTCAACGCCGTGCTCGATCCCGTCACCGGGCGGCAGGACGTCGTCGAACTGCTGCGGTTCTGCCTCGAGCGCGGCCACCAGCTACGGGTGATCGAGCAGATGCCGCTGGATGCCGGGCACCAATGGCGCCGGGGCGCCGCGCTGAGCGCCGACGACGTGCTCGACACGCTGCGCCCCCACTTCCGGTTACGGCCCGACCCCGCGCCGCGCGGCTCGGCGCCCGCGGAGCTCTGGCTGGTCGACACCGGCCCGGGCACGCCGAGCGGAAAGTTCGGCGTCATCGCGTCGGTCTCCCACGCCTTCTGTTCGGCCTGCGATCGAACCCGCCTGACCGCTGACGGTCAGGTCCGCAGCTGCCTGTTTTCGACCGAGGAGACCGATCTTCGGGCCCTGCTGCGTAGCGGCGCGTCCGACGACGCGATCGAAGCGGCGTGGCGGGTCGCGATGTGGGGCAAGCCGGCCGGTCACGGGATCAACGACCCGAGCTTCGTCCAGCCCGACCGTCCGATGAGCGCGATCGGTGGCTAGCCCGATGGGTCATGCCGTCCAACAAGACGGGATTCAGGTGACGGTGCGCTACTTCGCCGCCGCGCGGGCGGCGGCGGGCGCCGAGTCGGAGACGGTGGTGCTGCGCCCCGGGACCACCGTGGCCGAGCTCGTCGAGCGCCTCGCCGTGCGTGGCTCCCGACTCGCCGCGGTGTTGGGCAGATGCTCCTACCTGTGCGACGGGGTCGCCGTGCGCGACGAGACCGCACCGTTACGCCCCGGAAACACGATCGACGTTCTACCCCCTTTCGCCGGCGGGTAAAACTGTGAGTTATCTCACGTAACGGAACGATAACGGCGTAATCACGCTCCGATATCGGGTGCTATGACCTGCGTGGATGCCGTGTGTCCGGAGCGTTTTCCCAGATGGCCGAGAGGGAAACGCCCGGTTTCGCAGAACGTGACGGGGCCGACAGAACCCGCTACCTTTCTCCGAAGGCTCGCCAAGACAACCGAATTGGCGGACCTCCCCTCCTATCGCGCCGAGCTCCATCCAGTAGGCGGGGCCCACTGACCAACGTGGATGGAGACGGGGGACCCACCGGTCCACCGTGATCGGACTGGGGCCGCGTGCGGCCCCTAGGGGTGAAGCCGACGTCGCTCCCCAGCGGACACGACGACGGCCGGGTGGCCTCTCCAACCCGAACCCGACAGCTGACCTCGCAGGCGCGTGACGAGAGAGGATTTTTCACGGCCTATGAGTGGACGTCACCGTAAGCCCAGCACGTCAAACATCAGCGTCGCCAAGATCGCCGTCACCGGCGCGGTCCTCGGTGGCGGCAGCATCGCCCTGGCCGGCCAGGCGGCCGCGGCCACCGACGGCGAGTGGGACCAGGTAGCCCGGTGCGAATCCGGCGGCAACTGGGCGATCAATACCGGCAACGGCTACCACGGTGGCGTGCAGTTCAGCTCGAGCACTTGGGCTTCGCACGGCGGTGGCCAGTACGCGCCGTCGGCCGAACTGGCCACCAAAGAGCAGCAGATCGCCGTCGCCGAGCGCGTGCTGGCCACCCAGGGCCGCGGTGCCTGGCCCGTGTGCGGTGGCCCGCTGTCCGGCCCGTCCCCGCGCGAGGTTCCCGCGCCGGCCGGCCTGGACGCTCCGCTTGATGCGCCCGGAATCAACGGCCAGCCGGCGCCCCTGGCTCCCCCGCCCGCCGACGCGATCCGCCGGTCGGGCCTGCCGAAGGTGCCCACGTCGGTGTTGTCCCGAGGGGTGTGCGGTGTGGCGGGACGGACCCTGATCGTCAACCTGCCCGGTTCGCCCGGTGGCGTGCGGGACGGCCTGGGCGTGCTCGACGACGTGCTCGATCACGCGCTCGATCAACTCGCCGGCGGAGACCACCAGCGATGACGCTGGTCGTCCGTGCGGCCATGACCGATCACCCGATCTTCCTGGCCGAGCACGAAGAGCTCGTGGCCCATCAGTCGGCGGGGGCTGTCGTCGGCTTCGTCGGCATGATTCGCGACCACGACGGCGGACGGCGGGTGGTGCGGCTGGAGTACTCCGCGCATCCGTCGGCCGAAGAGGTGTTGGCCAAGGTGGTCTCCGACGTCGCGGACCAGTCGACCGGGGTGCGCGCGGTCGCGGCCAGCCACCGGATCGGGGTGCTGCGCATCGGGGAGGCGGCGCTGGTGGCGGCGGTGGCGGCGGACCACCGTCACGCGGCGTTCGCCACCTGTGCGCAGCTGGTCGACGAGATCAAGGCGCGGCTACCGGTATGGAAGCACCAGTTCTTCGACGATGGGACCGAAGAATGGGTGGGCTCGGCCTAACGCCGTAGCGATTGGAGTGCCGGCACGCCCCGAAGCGAAAAACGTCCGAGGCGTGCCGGGCAGTCTTACGGGCGGGACTCAGGTGGCCGGGGCCGGCTGGGCGATCGCGTCGAGCGCGTCGTTGCCCTGGATGTCCTGAGCCCGGATGGCGTCCCACAGCTGCTTGGTGTAGCCGGCCGAGGAAACGTCCTGCGGCATGTTGGCCGGGACGAAACCGTGGAAGTCGGTGTCCACCGGCGCGTCGGCCGGGGGCGCCGGGGGCAGGTCCGCCGGGGGCGCCGGCCGA
>NZ_LZJB01000596.1:0-847 GCF_001666895.1 Mycobacterium sp. E3298 | reverse complement strand
GTGATCACCACGGTGGTGACCACACCGATGCACACGGTCATCACCGTCGCCCACACCCGCCGCGGTGCGCGCTCGACCGTGGCCGCCGCGAGCGCCCCGACCGATCCGAACGAGCGGGCCGTGGCGGCCGTTGCCTTGACGAGGGCGGCGCTGAGCGCGAAGCCGAGCGCGATCTCGGCGCTCAGCAGAGCGGCCATCGCGGCGAACGCGAGGGTGCCGCGCTGGCCGATGACGATCCAGATCGACGCGGCGAACACGGCGACGGCGCCGGCCCCGGCGACGCCACGCAGCCATCGCGGCACGACGTCCGCCGCCGACGCCCCGACGGGCGCCAGCGCCTCGATCGGCGCGACCTTGTACACCTGGCGCGCGGCCATCGCGGAAGCGACCACGCTGGTGAGCGCCGTGGCCGCGAGGGCCAGCGGAATGGCGTAGCCCGGCAGCCAATACTCGACCCTGGCCTCGAGCCCCTGGGTCATCGCCGGGGGCAATCGGCGAATCGCGATGTGCCCGGCCACGATTCCGAGCCCCGAACCGATGGCGCCGCCGATGAGGCCGAGGGTCGCCGCCTCCCCGATCATGTCGCCGACGATCGTCACGCGCCGGCCGCCGATCGCACGCAGCATGGAAATCACCGGCCGGCGCGCGGTGATCGCCATGGTCATCGTGGTGTAGATCAGGAACGCTCCGACCACCAACGCGACCGCCGCCCCCAGCAGGGCCATGTAGTTCATCAGCTTGACGCCGTCGCCGGCGCGGGCGGCCCGAACGCTCGGGGCGGCGACCAGGGCGCGACCGTTCACCGCCGCGGTGACCGCGGCGCGCACGGCGGCCACATCGGCGCCCG
>NZ_LZJB01000595.1:0-751 GCF_001666895.1 Mycobacterium sp. E3298 | reverse complement strand
CCGGCGGCGCCGCGGGAGCATTGCTTGCCAAGGCGGACGCGCCCGCGCCGCCACCGAAGGTGAGCACCAATCCAAGTGTCGCGGCGCCCCCGATGAGCGCCAGTGCTTTTCGAGCTTTTGTCATGCCCGGTCGCATACCCCTTATTCCTATGGGCAATCAGGGGTTCGGCGAGTTAGCTGAGGGCGGGCAGCACCTTCTCGGTGAGCAACTGGACCGACTTCCAGGCCTCGTCCACCGGCATGCCACCAACCAGGGGGTGCAGCACGAGCGGGCCGTAATCGTCGGCGTCACGCACCTCCGCGATCAACTCGTCGGGGGTAAGGAAGCGGTACCGTCCCGACGCCCTGACCTCGTCCAGCGTCTGCACCCCGGGCAAATGCATGAGCGACCGCTGATCGGTCGACCAACCGCCGTAAGTGACTGCCTCCCAAAGGATGTGGTCACCGAGCTCCGCCCACGCGCGGTCGGGGTCCTCGTGCAGGAAGATCATCCCGCGGTTCACCGGGCCCGGCATGAGGATGAGCGGCGTCATGCCGGCCTCGGCACACAGCTCACGGTAGTAGGCGGCGATGTCGGGCAGGTGATCCGCCAGGCTGAGCGGCAGCCGGAAGCGGGCCGCCCGTCGCGCCGTGGCGCGCGCGCCGCCACCGACATACAGCGGTGGATGCGGTCGGGTCCAGGTGCCGGTGCAGATTCCCGCGTCGGCATCGGGGCCCGACCACACCGACAGCATCCGTTCGAGCAGGCTGT
>NZ_LZJB01000594.1:0-1005 GCF_001666895.1 Mycobacterium sp. E3298 | reverse complement strand
TGTTCGTGGAGAAACACACCCGCGAGGAGCTCAGGCACCGGTCGAACTAGCTACTTCAGGTTGAATGCCTCCCGCGACACCCGGAAGTAGTGCCCGGTGCTGCTGTCGGTGCACGTCATGCCCGACGGCTCGCTGTCGCAGGTGACGGCGGCGGGTTGGCCGTAGTCGAGGGTCGGCTCGGAACGGGTGTCGCCGGCTTGCAGCGTCGGCAGCCCGGCTCCGCGGGTGGTGTCCGTGTGGCAGGCCATCGCCGGCGAGCTGCCCTGCACGATGTCGACTTGGTCGCCGAAGGCCCCCATGCAGGACTGCGGGCGGGGCGGCATCACGTAGGTGGGGTCGATGACGCCGCAGGACGCGCGGGGCGCATCTCCACCGAAAGCCGCCATCACGCAGGTGACGTCGCCCGAGGGCGACTGGAAGTGGTAGAGCGGGTCCGCGTGCGCCGGGCCCACCGCGGTCGCGGCCGCCAGGAGCGGAACCGCGGCGACCATTGATGCCTTCATGATGACGTTGTAATCCTTTTGGGCGGCCAGGTGAAGGCCCCCGCGCAAACTCATTTCGGGATTATCGGTCCGGTCCACCGGCGCACAGGCTTACGCTCAGCAAATGATGAGGACCCTCGCTGTCGCCGCCGCGACGGTCGCGGCCGCCACCGTGATGCCGGCGACCGCGCACGCGGACACCCAGAACTTTCAATCGCCGTCCGGCAACATCTACTGCGTCCTGGGCGGCTTCGGTGTGGCGTGCGACATCAGCGACTTCGACTACCAGCCACCGCCGCCACCGGAGTGCGGCAAGCATCTCGCCTGGGGCAACCGCTTCGTGTTGAACCTGGGCGAGCCGGCCGCCATCCACTGCCACGGCGACACCCTGCGCTTCGCCGGCGAGCCGACCCTCGACTACGGCCAGACCCAGTCCGCGGGCACGATCACCTGCGACAGCGAGCCGTCGGGCATGACGTGCACCGACAGCAGCACCGGGCACTACTTCCGGGTGTCGCGGGAT
>NZ_LZJB01000593.1:0-6282 GCF_001666895.1 Mycobacterium sp. E3298 | reverse complement strand
GTCGGCGTGCCCTACATCCTGGTCGCGCTGAACAAGGCCGACATGGTCGACGACGAGGAGCTCCTCGAGCTCGTCGAGATGGAGGTCCGCGAGCTGCTGGCCGCCCAGGAGTTCGACGAGGACGCCCCCGTCGTGCGGGTCTCGGCGCTCAAGGCGCTCGAGGGCGACGCCAAGTGGGTCGAGTCCGTCGAGCAGCTGATGGAGGCCGTCGACGAGTCGATCCCGGACCCGGTCCGCGAGACCGACAAGCCGTTCCTGATGCCGGTGGAGGACGTCTTCACCATCACCGGGCGTGGCACGGTGGTCACCGGTCGTGTCGAGCGCGGCGTGATCAACGTGAACGAGGAAGTCGAGATCGTCGGCATCCGCCCCGCCAGCACCAAGACCACGGTCACCGGTGTGGAGATGTTCCGCAAGCTGCTCGACCAGGGCCAGGCCGGTGACAACGTCGGTCTGCTGCTCCGGGGTATCAAGCGCGAGGACGTCGAGCGCGGTCAGGTCGTCACGAAGCCCGGCACCACCACGCCGCACACCGAGTTCGAGGGCCAGGTCTACATCCTGTCCAAGGACGAGGGCGGCCGGCACACGCCGTTCTTCAACAACTACCGTCCGCAGTTCTACTTCCGCACCACCGACGTGACCGGTGTGGTGACGCTGCCGGAGGGCACCGAGATGGTGATGCCCGGTGACAACACCAACATCTCGGTCAAGCTGATCCAGCCCGTCGCCATGGACGAGGGGCTGCGGTTCGCGATCCGCGAGGGTGGCCGCACCGTCGGCGCCGGCCGGGTCGTCAAGATCATCAAGTAGGTCCAGTTCGCCATAAAGCCCGGATTGCCGAAAGCGGCAATCCGGGCTTTATGCGTTTACCGGGCCTGATGCGGGCGGCTCCGCTACGATTCCGTGATAAGGGAGTCGGGGGAAGACGGCCGGGAGGTTAGATGTCCTTCGTATTCACGACGCCTGAGTACGTCGCCGCCGCGGCGTCGGACCTCGCCAGGATCGGCTGGACGATCACGTCCGCCAACACGATGGCGCTGGGTCCGACGTCGAACGTGCTGGCCCCGGGTGCCGACGAGGTGTCGGCCAGCATCGCGACCCTGTTCGGCGCGCACTCCCAGGTGTACCAGGCGCTCAGCGCGCAGGCCGCGGCGTTCCACCAGCAGTTCGTGCAGCTGATGAACGGCGGCGCGGCGCAGTATCTCGCCACCGAGGCGGCCAACACCTCGCCCCTGCAGAGCGCGGCGGCGCCCGCTTCGATGGCCGCGCAGTTGCCGGCGGTGACGGCCGCGGGTGGGTCGGCGCCGGGCGTGCCCGCGGGACCCGTGGCCTCGGCGATCGCCCCCGCTTCGGCGCTCGCGGGAGCGCAGGCGCAGGCCGGCCAGACGGCGGCCGACGCCACCGCGGGGCCGGCGGCGATGGCCCCGGCCGCCACACCGGCGACGCCGGTGCGGATGGTGACCCCCGCCTACACCCCGGCCACCGCGACGCAGCCGGCGGCGCCGGCACCGGCGCCGGTGAACCCGCTCGCGACGGCGCCGGCGCAGGTCGAGACGCCGCAGGCCGCCGCGGCGCCCGCGATGCCGGTGTCGACCGGCACGCCGGTCAAGATGGTGTCGGCGCATTCGCCCGTCGGGGCGACGCCCGCGGGGTCTTCGGAGCGCCCGGCGCCGACGGTGATACCCAAGATCGACTGACGCTCGCCGGTTTGCGCGTATGGCGCGCGTGGCGACAGCGCGGAAGCTACCCTGGCACGAAAATCCCCAGCAAGGGTAAGGAGACACTCGTGTTGGCGCGCTATCTCAAGGCACAGTTGATCGTTTTGCTGTGTGGCGGCCTGGTCGGGCCGATCTTCCTGGTCGTCTACTTCACCCTCGGGTTCGGCAGCCTGCTGCAGTGGATGTTCTACGCCGGCCTGCTCATCACCGTGGCCGACGTGCTGATCGCGCTCGCACTGGCCAACTACGGCGCGAAGTCGTCGGCCAAGAACGCGGAGCTCGAGCAGAGCGGCGTGCTGGCGCTGGCCCAGATCACCGGTGTCACCGAGACGGGCACCTGGATCAACAACCAGCAGGTCGTGAAGGTGCACCTGCACATCGCGGGCCCCGGATTCCTGCCGTTCGACAGCGAAGACCGGGTGATCGCCAGCGTCACCCGCCTCGGCAACCTGTCCGCCCGCAAGCTGGTGGTGCTGGTCAACCCGACCACCAACGAGTACCGGATCGACTGGGAGCGAAGCGCTTTGGTCAACGGCCTGGTCCCCGCGCAGTTCACCGTGGCCGAGGACAACAAGACCTACGACCTGAGCGGCCAGGCCGGCCCGCTGATGGAGATCCTGCAGATCCTCAAGGCCAACAACGTTCCGCTGAACCGGATGGTCGACATCCGGTCGAACCCTGCGCTGCGCCAACAGATCCAGGCGGTGGTACGCCGGGCGGCCGAACAACAGGCGCCGGCCGCCCAGCCGCAGCCGGCCACCGCCGGAGGGCCGGCACCGGTGGTGACGCCCCCGCAACCGTCGATCGCTCAGCGGCTCCAGGAGCTCGAGACCCTGCGCGCCAGCGGCGCGCTGACCGACCAGGAATACAACAGCCGGCGGGCCCAGATCATCTCGGAAATCTGACCGCCGGGCGAGTTAGAACAGGTTTCAGTTCCGCTGCTAGCCTTGCCTCGTGGCTGACTCACTGCAAGGCCGGGTGGCATTCATCACCGGCGCCGCGCGCGCCCAGGGCCGCTCGCACGCGGTGCGGCTCGCCCGCGAAGGCGCCGACATCATCGCGCTCGACATCTGCGCGCCCGCGTCAGAGAGCATCACCTACACGCCGGCCACGCCGGAGGACCTCAACGAGACCGTGCGGCTGGTGGAGGCCGAGGGCCGCAAGGTCTTGGCCCGTGCGGCCGACATCCGGGACGATGCCGCACTGCGCCAGCTGGTGGCCGACGGCGTCGAGCAATTCGGCCGGCTCGACATCGTGGTGGCCAACGCCGGGGTCTTGAGCTGGGGCCGGCTCTGGGAGCTCACCGACGAGCAGTGGGACACCGTGATCGGCGTCAACCTGACCGGCACCTGGCGCACGCTGCGCGCGACCGTGCCGGCGATGATCGAGGCGGGCAACGGGGGCTCGATCATCGTGGTCAGCTCGTCCGCGGGGCTGAAAGCCACACCGGGCAACGGGCACTACTCGGCCAGCAAGCACGGGCTCACCGCGCTGACCAACACGCTGGCCATCGAGCTCGGCGAATACGACATCCGGGTCAACTCCATCCATCCGTACTCCATCGACACCCCGATGATCGAGCCCGAGGCGATGATGGAGATATTTGCCCGCCATCCCAGCTTCGTGCACAGCTTCCCCCCGATGCCGTTGCAGCCCAACGGGTTCATGTCGCCCGACGAAGTGGCCGACGTCGTGGCGTGGCTAGCTGGTGACGGGTCGGCCACGGTGACGGGCACGCAGGTTCCCGTCGACAAGGGCGCATTGAAGTACTGATCGGCGATCGTGGTATGAACTCCACGTGACCGCGAGCAAAGGAATAGTGATCGTCGGTGGCGGCCTGGCCGCCGCCCGGACCGCCGAGCAACTTCGCCGGGCGGAGTACGCCGGCCGCGTCACGATCGTCAGCGACGAGGTGCATTTGCCCTACGATCGCCCGCCGCTGTCAAAAGAGGTGCTGCGCAAGGAGGTCGACGACGTCGCCCTCAAGCCCCGGGAGTGGTACGACGACAACGACATCACCCTGCGGCTGGGCGCGGCGGCCACCGCCCTGGACACCGCGGCGCAGACGGTGACGCTGGCCGACGGGTCCGTGATCGGCTACGACGAACTCGTCATCGCGACCGGCCTGGTGCCGCGGCGCATCCCGACGCTGCCGGATCTCGAGGGCATCCGGGTCCTGCGCACGTTCGACGAGAGCATGGCGCTGCGCGAGCACGCGTCCTCCGCGCGGCGCGCCGTCGTCATCGGCGCCGGATTCATCGGCTGTGAGGTCGCGGCCAGCGTGCGCAGCCTCGGCGTGGACGTGGTGTTGGTCGAGCCGCAGCCGACGCCCCTGGCGTCGGTGCTCGGCGAGCGGATCGGCGAGCTGGTCGCGCGCCTGCACCGCGACGAAGGGGTGGACGTCCGTCTCGGCGTCGGGGTGGCCGACGTGCGCGGCGACGGACGAGTGGACACGGTGCTGCTGACGGACGGCACCGAGCTGGCGGCCGACCTGGTGGTCATCGGCATCGGGTCGCACCCAGCGACCGGTTGGCTCGAGGGCAGCGGCGTCGCCGTGGACAACGGTGTGCTCTGCGACGGGGCCGGGCGGACCAGCGCGCCCAACGTGTGGGCGCTCGGCGACGTCGCCTCCTGGCGCGACGCCACGGGACATCAAGCGCGCGTGGAACATTGGAGCAACGTCGCCGACCAGACCCGCGTCGTGGTGCCCGCGATGCTTGGACAGGACTCCTCGTCGTCGGCCGTCGTAGTTCCGTACTTCTGGAGCGACCAGTACGACGTCAAGATCCAGTGCCTGGGCGAACCGGAAGCCACCGACACCGTCCACCTCGTCGAGGACGACGGCCGCAAGTTCCTGGCCTACTACGAGCGAGACGGCGCGCTCGTGGGCGTGGTCGGCGGCGGGATGCCCGGCAAGGTCATGAAGGTGCGCGCGAAGATCGCCGCCGGCGCGCCCATTTCCGACGTGCTGGGCTGAGCCCTAGCGCCACTGCACCGGCGGGCCGTGCGGATGGCATTCGCCGAGGATCTCGAGACCGCCGCCCGGCCAGCGACGCGCCCGCACCAGGAACCGGATCGGCGCGTCGGGCGCGTCGCGCGCCGGTTCCAGCGTGAGGTGGACGAGCGGCGACCGTTCGTCGGCCTGCTCGCCCAGCGCGCTGACCGTGGCGCGGACCGTGTCGCGCTCCTCGTGGCTCAGGTACTGCCACGTGATCGAGTGCCACAGCACCGTCAACGCGCCCGCGGCCAGCGTCAGCCCGGCGACCGCGTCGGCCGCCGATCGGCGCTCCAGCCGCGCGGGCACCCGGCGGGCGACCTCGACGGCGCCGCGCAGCCGTTCGAGCCGCGCGGTCTGATCCGGCCAGACGTAGCTCAACACCGTGAGCTCCCCGTCGGTGGCGGTGACGTCGATGGGTGCGATGTCGAAGCCGTGCCGCTCGACGATCCGCACCCCGCCGTCGGGCGGTAGCGCGCCGCGCCACGCGTCCTCGATGGTCACGGGCGAATCGCCCGGGCCCCACTGGCCGTCGGCGAACCGGTAACGGTAATGGTCGGCGCGCAGGTTCAGCCCCGCACTGGAGCCGATCTCGAAAAGCCTTATCGGCAAACCTGATTCACTGTTGGCGCGTAGCAAGCCGCCGATCAGGGCGGCCGATCGGCCGACCTCGTTGGTCTGCGGCGGTTGCCGCAGGGCGGCGCGTAGCGCGTCGGCGTGTTCGGCCGCGACGCCCTCGATTTCCGGCCAGGCGGCCTCGGCGTCCCAGCTGCCTCCGGTGCTGGGGTACCACCGGCGCAATCCCGGTGCCCGGCCGTCGAGCACCAACCGGTGTAACCCGCCGAGCAGGCGCAGCGGCACCGCGAGGGGCGCGGGGTCCTCCTCGTGCCCGGACAGGATCGTTGCGAAGACGCCCCCCGACTCGACGCCGCGGGCCACCAGCTCGAAGAGTTCGCCGTACATCGGGGACCCGGAGCGGGCGCAGAACCGCCCTTGCGCGCGCAGTGTGTGCAGCAGGTGGTCCGCGGTCACCGATCCAGCCCGTCCAACCCGGCGCCGACGACATCGAACGCGTTGCCCAGCGCGGTCGGCAGCGGGACGGACTCGTCGCCGAGCCAGTGCTCGTAGGCCGCCAGCGCCACCCCGAGCATCGTCCAGGCGGCGGTCTGGGGCAGCAGGTCCGTGGTCTTGAGGTCCGACCGGCGGGCCACGAATCCGGCGATCACCTCGCGCCAGCCCGCGTACATCGTCATCGAGTAGGCCTGCAGCTCGGCGGTTTGCAGGATCACCCGCATGCGCTGGCGGTGCCGCGCCGTCTCGGACTCGTCAAAGGTGTTGAACGCCAACAGCGCATCGCGCAGCGCCTGACCCAGCGGCACGCGCGGGTCGACGTCGTCGAGCAGGTCGCGCAGGCGCGCGAGGTGGGTGTCGAAGTCACCCCAGGGGATGGCGTTCTTGGAGGCGTAGTAGCGGAACAGCGTTCGCCGGGAGATGCCGGCGGCCTGGGCGACGTCGTCGACGCTGACGTCGGCGAAGCCGCGGGCGCTGAACAGCTCGATGGCGACGTCG
>NZ_LZJB01000592.1:0-40019 GCF_001666895.1 Mycobacterium sp. E3298 | reverse complement strand
GTCGCGTTCGGCAATTGCGTTGACCGCTGCCCAGGTTGCGCCCGCACCGACTCGGGCCACACGGGCTTGCGTATCGATGCGCACCGTGTTCAACCCGGAGGTGTCCACCAGCAACCGATCGGATTCGATCGGTGCGCCCGCCCCGTGTCCACTGGCCTGGACCGCGACCCCGAGATTGCGCTGGGCGGCCCACTGTACGGCCTGGGCGACCTCTTCGGTGCTGCGCGGGTGAGCCACGGCCGCGGGGCGCTGCAGCACCCTTGCGTTGTGCGGGTTGGTCGCGGCCCGGTATCCGGCGCTTCCCGGCGGTGAGAAGAGATCGGCTCTCATCTGGACACCAGCAGCAGCGCGGTGGTGACGAGCATGACGGCGGCGGTGCCGCCGTGGACGCCCCAGGCGATCGACTTGGAGCCGCCGTTGCGCAACACGATTGCCGCGTCGGCCAATGGAATGATGGTGGCGGCCAACATAACCCAGCCAACCAGGTGGGGCGTGCCCGCGACCATCAGGATGATGACGAACAGTCCTGTCGCGATGTCGCGCACGCCCTTGACGCTCAGGTAGGCGCCCGCGCCCGGCTGGTCGAGATCGGGCAGTACCCCATAGCCGGCGGCGGCGACGCGCGGTGCGAGCAGGAAACGCGCTCCGATGAAGATGATGCCCGCGGCGAGCAGTCCGGCGAGCGAATAGCCGATGATGGTAACGGTCATGTCGAATTCCCCTTCTAGCGGATTGGTGAAAATGGCATTGCTTCAAGCAATTTCGTCTCGACATCGACGATGTCGCCGACCTCGAAGCCGGCCATGTCGGCGGCGAAGTCCGGGCTGGCCATGACGCGTCGAGTGAGGTCCTCGGGGTCGGCACCCGCTGGGTATTGGATCAACGCGACGAGTTGGTTGGCGCCACCGCTTCGCTCGGTCCACACGCCGTGGGTGGCGATCCCGAATGTCTCGAAGGTGGGCACGTGGCGTGCCCAGTGCACCGTTGCATACCGCCGCAGCGCGCCTGGTGATCGCAGCGTGTAGATCCTGAGCTGGAACATGTCTTGACTCCCTCCACTCGCACTGCTAGCGACGCTAACCCTCGGACGTGGGCGTGTCAATAGCGGCGCTAGCTTTCCTAGTCGTGCTATCATCGGGTATGGCTATCGAGGATCGGCGTGAGCGGGAGCGGGCCGCAAGGCGGAGTTTGATCATTACGACGGCCCGCAGGTTGGCCGAGGCCGAAGGCTGGGATGCCGTCACCACTCGTCGGCTGTCGACCGAAATCGAATACAGCCAGCCGGTGCTGTACAAGCACTTCGCCGGCATGGAACAAATCGCCGACGCCGTGGCCGTCGACGGGTTTGGCGAGCTCGCCGACGCGATCCGCGACGCCCGTTCGGGAGCGGGAGCGGCCGGCGATGTCCTTACCCGAGTTGCGCAGGCATACCTTGACTTCGCCCGCGACAATCCGGCGGTATACGACGCCATGTTCACCCGCGCGACCACCTTGCGCTTCGCCGACGAAGAAACTCCCCCGGAGCTCACGGCAGGCTTTGCCGAACTGCGGCAAGCGGTACGCCTGGTCGCCGATGAGCAGCAGGCTGACGCGCTCACCGAAGTGTTGTGGGCTGCCCTGCACGGGCTAGTCACTCTCTCCCGTACCGGACGACTGCGTCCCGGGCAGGACGCGGAACGGCTCGAACTGCTCGTCGGGCGATTCACCGGCGGCGGGAAACCGTCACGCTGAGTCAAGCGGCGGACGCCGCGTGTCCTCGAGGACGAGCCGACGGGACTCTGGCGCCTGTGGTGGGGATCACGCCAAAACCGGGCATGCTTCGATGTCGAAGCGAGTTATGCCCGAGGGTAACTGCTTAGAACTTGAAGCATTTTAAGAGGCTTCGCCCGTATGACGTTGCATCGCAGCGTTTCTCGGCGCGAGCCGGCGATCGGAGGGCGTGGCGTTGTGCGCAACAGCCGCCCGGAAGGAGGCAGTGACATGACCAAGCTCGCACTCATCACGGGGGCCACCTCGGGCATCGGCAGGGCATATGCCGAACGCCTGGCCGCTGACGGGTACGACCTGGTGATCGTGGGCAGGCGCGAGCGGCGCTTGGCGGCGTTCGTCGATGCCCACCCGGAGGTCAAGGTCCGAACCGTCGTCGCCGATCTTTCCAATAGCGATGACGTCGACCGGGTGGCCGAGATCTGCACCACCGAACCCCTGACCCTGCTGGTGAACAACGCCGGGGTCGCCCACTACATGCCGCTGGCCCAACTGCCCGCGAGCAAGGCCAGGGAACTGGTGAACGTCAAGGTCCTCGCCCCCACGATGCTCACCCGCGCCGCAATCAGTGGGATGCAGCAGCGCGGTACAGGCGCGATCGTCAACATGGCGGGGATGATCGCCTTCAGCGGTCCCGCGCCGCATTCCCAGATGCCCCGCCGCGCCGTCTATGCGGGGACGCTGGCCCACCTCGTCGCGATGTCCCAAACCCTCGCCGCTGAGCTCGAAGGGACCGGCGTCGTGGTGCAGGTGGTGTGCCCTGGCGTGGTGGCAACCGAGTTTCACGAGCGCCAGGACATGGACGTCAGCGCGCTGCCCCGGATGAGCGCCGACGACGTCGTCACCGCGAGTTTGCGGGGGCTGCAGTTCGGCGAGACCGTCTGCGCCCCAGGCGTAGAGGACACCAACCTGCTCGATGCCGTTTTTCAAGCAGACCTCGCGGCTTTCGCCGCACAAAGTCCAGAGCTGGCCACGCGATACCGCGGTTGAGCCGCCACCCGCCACGAAAGGATTGCGAATGAATGCACCCGCAACCCCGTTGCCCGGAGGCACCTGGACGTTGGGCGACGCGACCGTCACCCGCTTCGGCTACGGCGCAATGCAATTGGCCGGGCCGTGGGTCATGGGGCCGCCGGCCGACCGGGACGAAGCCATCGCTGTGCTGCGCGAAGCCGTCGAGTTCGGCATCACCCACGTCGACACCAGCGACGCCTATGGACCGCGGATTACCAACACACTCATCCGCGAGGCGCTGCATCCCTACCCGCGCTCGTTGTTCATCGCGACGAAAGTTGGAGCACGCCGTGACGCGGAGGGCGGCTGGCCGACGGCAAGGCGGCCGGAGGATTTGCGCCGGCAGGTCCACGAAAACATCGACGCGCTCGGGGTCGACGTCCTCGACCTGGTGAACCTGCGCATGGGCGATGCCCAAGGCGTTCGACCCGAGCCGATCGCCGCAGCTTTCGAGACGCTGGTCGACCTGCAGCGGCAGGGCGTAATCCGTCACCTCGGCCTCAGCAACGTCACCGATGACCAAGTCGCCGAGGCGCGCGCGATGGCCCCGATCGTAAGTGTGCAGAACATGTACAACCTCGCCCACCGTGACGACGACAACCTGATCGACCGCCTCGCAGCCGACGGCATCGCCTATGTCCCCTTCTTTCCGCTCGGCGGGTTCACGCCCCTCCAGTCCGAGGCGCTTGCCAGGGTCGCGGCCCGGTTGGGGCCCCGCCGATATCGGTAGCGCTGGCCTGGTTGTTGCAGCGCTCTCCGAACATCCTGCTCATCCCCGGCACCTCCTCAAGGGCGCACTTGCGTGAGAACGTCGTTGGCGCGGGATTGCGCCTCACCGCCGAGGACATCGCCGAACTGGACGGTATCGCCGCCTGACCGGCACGCCGGGCCCCGAACGGTCTCCCGGAACGCCGGGGCAACGCTCGGGACCTCCCGCCGACACCGTGCTCGCGGTGACAACCGAACTTATTGACCGGCAACGGAATCGGATATCGGAGTCAACTCCGCATGGATCGTTCGGCCGAACTTGGACCGCATCAGCCGGTGCGCCGAAGGCACCAGCACGCCATGCAGGAGTGGATATTTCCGCCGGAGCAGACGCGCCGCATGCTGGTATTCGGCCCCCTCCAGCAGACGCGCGCGGCCGGCCAGCGCGGATCCCGTCGGCTTGCCCGACGCGGTCGCCGGGCCGAATTCGACATTTGGGTTACGGCGAATGCGGCGCACTTTGACCGCCCGTTCGAAACTGCGAAAGTAGGCGCGGTCCCCGTCCACCACGATGCTGACCGGGCTGGAGCCGGGCCTGCCGTCCTTGCGAAAGGTGGTGAGGCTGATGGTCTTTTGACGCACAAACGGCGCCAGCATCGGACTGGTCGCCGTGCTCACGGAGCCCAGCACGTGGCCGAGCTGGCGCAACCGCAGCACAAACGCCACGAGCAGGGCGGCCGACGTCCCACCGAGCACCCACGCTTGCGTGGTGGAACCACCGACGTCGAGGTCGACGATGTGGTTGACCGTGTGCACGGTGTTCGCCACCAGAAATCCGGCGAGCGCCGTCGCCAGCGCGTCCGCCCAGATCAGTGCGAGTAGCAGCGTGACGCCCAGGCCCAGCTGGAACGCACCCACGTCATGCAAGAAGTGCCGGTGCGTAGCGAAACCAACGGAATCGGCGAAGGAAGCCGGATCGACGAGGCACCAGATCCCGATTCCGGCCGTGACCGCCCCCACGGCCGCTGTCACCGCGATCAGATAGACCTGCGCAGGCGTACTCAAGCGATTCATCGTGTCGTCCTCCCGACATCCGTCGTACTCTCTGGTCGCTAGACGGGATAGGACAGCGATATGTGACGCGCGCCTACGCGCCTCAAGGATTTACGCGGAAGCGTTTGAGCCGTGACGCCGCTCCGGAGATCAATTCGACCCGGCTCCTGGGCAATTGGAGATGGGCCGCCAACAGCCGAGTGACGGCGTCGTTGGCCTTCCCGTCGA
This sequence comes from Mycobacterium sp. E3298, assembly GCF_001666895.1. Lineage (NCBI taxonomy): Bacteria > Bacillati > Actinomycetota > Actinomycetes > Mycobacteriales > Mycobacteriaceae > Mycobacterium > Mycobacterium sp. E3298. The sequence continues at coordinate 35,249 of NZ_LZJB01000592.1, read as the reverse complement.
CGGCCGGCTCGCGGACGTAGATCGTCAGCTCACCGTTGGGACCCACCTCGACGAGGGGTCCCTTACGGCTGCCGGGCTTGACCCTCACCACAACGGAGTCGTTCATGCGGCGAAAGCTACCGGCCGCCGTTGCACAGGCGCGAAGGCCGCGTTAGCCGGCCGGCGGTACCACCGGTGGGCGGCATTCGTTGGCGCCGGGATCCCACCACCAACCGTTGTCGCAAGCGAGCGGTTGTGGCCCGACCCCGAGGGGCCGGCACACATTCGCCGTCGGGTCCCACCATTGGCCCGGGTCGCATGCCAACGGTTGTGGCCCGACCCCGAGGGGTCGACAAACCTTGCCCGTCGGGTCCCACCATTCGCCGGCGCCGCAGTCGGCCGAACTCACGGCCGGCGTCGCGATCGTCACGGCTGCCATCGACGCGAATGCCATCATGGCGATGACCACAAGATGCCGAATGACCGTCCTCATCGCGGGCCTCCTCTCGTGATATGTGCATTATCGAACGAAGCCGGGGACAAAGGTCAATACCCGTCGTTGGGCCCGCAGCCGATCGCGCACGTCGGCGATGCGGTGTAATGCGATGCCGGAATGGAAAATGCGTCGTGTGGCGCTGTTGTAGCGTGACTCCGTGAAGTGTTCCCGGGCGCTGTTGACCATGCTCTGCACAGCGGCTGCGGTGATCGCTATTTCTCTGGCGGGCGGGCGATCTCACGCGGACAACGACGAGTTCGCCTACCCGTTCGCATGCGACAAGGCTTCCCTGACAGCGGATTTCGCGAGCCGCGACGGGTTGCCGCAAACGCAAGATCCTCCCGGCGACTGGTATCGCACGGACGCCGACGGGCATTACCTCAACCGAGGATGGGGCCCGCGGTCCGTCGCCCTGCCGCCGCCGGATATCCCGCAAGACGCGCGTTGTGATGCAAGCACCTGGAGACGGGAACGCGTCCTTGCCGTCGCCCTGCGCTACGTCTACTCCCCCGGCAACCCGCTGGGCCTGCAATACCGCCACCATCACATCCCCGGCTGGCAGCCACCAACATCGACCTATGCCGGCGCGCTCGGAGAGAATCCGGACCCCGACGCCCCGCAGGGGTTGACCGCCTGGGATCCCGGCCGCGGTCTGGACTGCTCGAATTTCACCGCCTGGGTCTACAACTACGGTCTCGGCATCAAGTTCGGCGGCGATGTCCACGAGCAGGCCGACGGCACCGCTGGTCCGATGGGCCGCCGCGTCCCGCAGGAAGGTCCGTTCCGGCCCGGAGATCTGATCTATCTGCACCCCAACGGAGATGCGAGCCGCGCCTCGCACGTCGTCATCTACGTCGACGACGGCCACATCATCGACAGCCGAGTCAACGCCCAAAACCGTCTCGGGGTCCAGGTTCGCAACCGATCGGGCTGGTACCGCGAGGCTGTCCTCGGCGGCTGGCGGCCGATCGACTGAGGCGCCCACGCGCCGGCTAGTAGCCTCGCGGTCGTGGCACTTCGCGACCATGGCGACCCCGACGGCGCGCCCTCCGCGCCCCCGCCGCTTCGGCCGCCGACCAACCCCACGCGGCCATCGGCGGCGGAGCAGGCCCGCACCATCGCGGCCGCCACCAACGCCGCCGCGCTGGCCTCGTTAACCCCCGACGGCGACCCCTGGGCGTCGCTGGTGGCCTATGGATTGCTGGGCGGGGCTCCGGTGCTGTGCGTGTCAAACCTCGCCGAACATGGTCGCAACCTGGCCGCCGACCCGCGGGCGAGCCTGTCCATCGTCGCGCCCGCCGCCGAACCTGACCCGCTGGCGGGCGGCCGCATCACCCTGGCGGGCAGGGTCGCTCCCCCATTGGCCGACGACCAAGGCGCGGCGCGGACCGCCTACCTGAACGCGGTGCCCGAAGCCCGCCATTACGTCGACTTCACCGACTTCACCCTGTGGGTGCTGAGCGTGCGCAGGGTGCGCTGGGTGGGTGGCTACGGCCGGATGGACTCGGCAACCGGCGACGAGTACGCGGCCGCCGCGCCGGATCCGGTCGCGCCGGCCGCGCCGAGGGCCCTGGCGCACCTCAACGCCGACCACAGCGACGCCCTGACGGCGATGGCGCGCGCGTTCGGCGGCTATCCGGACGCCGATACCGCGGTGTGCACCGGCATCGACCGGTACGGGCTGGACCTGCGCGTACACACTCCGCGCGGGGTGGCCTACACCCGCGTCGGGTTTCCGGAACGGCTGCATTCTGCCGACCAATTACGTTCGGCGACAGCTGATTTGGCCCGAAGTGCGGGGCGACCCGGATAACTGCCGGGCTCGGTTGCGCGGGGTCGGCAGGCCGGCCGAGGGAGCCGGTGGGTGGAGGTCCGCGGCGTGCAGCGATGAATTCTGCACGCTCCACCGGTCAGACCTTTCGGACCGACGAATTTCGAGCAAAGGTGGATCCCATGTCCGTACACACGACCCTGCCGCCCGTGGTCGATCGACAAACCTGGCGCGCGGCGCTCGACGAACTGCGCGAACGCGAGAAGGCGGCCACCCGCGAATTGGATGCGATCGCCGCCCAGCGCCGCCGTCTGCCGATGGTCGAGTTGCCCGACTACACCCTGATGGGCGCCGACGGGCCGATTCGCCTGGCGGACGTGTTCGACGGCCGCTCGCAGTTGATCGTCTACCACCACATGTGGTCCGACGGCGCGGAGTGGCAGTGCAGCGGGTGCACGGGCTTTACGTCGCAATTCACCCGCCTGGAGTTCCTGGACAACTATGACGCCCGGTTCGTCATCGTGACGAACGGCCCGATCGCAGAAGCTCCCGCCTACAAGCACAGGGTCGGCAACCGCATGGACTGGTATTCGTCCTCAGAGAGCCCGTTCGCCGCCGACGTGGACGCGCCGCCCGGCGGTGGCTTCGGGGTCAACGTGTTCCTCCGCGACGGCGAGACCGTCTACCGCACGTGGCATACCAACGGGCGAGGCACCGAGCAACTGAGTCACACATTCGGGCTGATCGACATCCTGCCGTGGGGCCGCCAAGAGGAATGGCTCGATTCGCCCGAAGGCTGGCCGTCACGGCCCACCTACTCGGGTTGGCTCGACTCGCCCGCCATCGCGGCCGCCTACGGCCCCCGGACAGGTGCAGACAACCATGAACGCTGAACGCTACGTCGTTACCCGCACCATCGCCGCTACCCCGGCGGAGATCTTCGCCGTCCTCGCCGACCCGTCCCGCCACCAGAACACCGAGCCCACCGATTGGGTCCGCGATGCGGTGGACACCGACCCCATCACCACCGCGGGACAGATGTTCGCGATGAACATGTACCTCCCACAGGCCGGCGGCGACTACGTCACGCACAACCTGGTCGATGTCTTCGATGCGGAGCGCTCGATCGGCTGGAAGCCGGGCGTGCTCGACGACGCCGGCAACCATACGGCCGGCGGCTGGTTCTGGCGCTACGACCTCGTCCCCAACGGCGATGGAACGGACGTCACCCTCACGTACGACTGGAGCGGCACATCGCAGGATTTCCGGGACCGCGTGGGCAAGATTCCGATCTTCGCTGAGGATTACCTCGCCGAGTCGCTGGCCTCGCTGGAGCGCTCGGTGGTGGGCTGATGACTCGGGGCGCCGATCGGCTACTGTGCGGCCAGCGTGGAATTCGCTGAGACGCAGGAGATCTCGGAAGCGGGCAGCGGGCTGCAGAAGAAATTTCCTTGTACTGCATCGCATCCGTAGTCCTTGAGCCGCTGGGCGGTGGCGCTGTCCTCGACACCTTCCGCAACGGTGGCGATGCCGAACGCGGATGCCAGCTCGATGACCGAGCGTGCAATGGTGGCGGCCCGGTCGTCGTGCACGATCGGCGCTATGAATTCCCGGCCGAGCTTGATCTCGTCGGCCGGGAGTTCGCGCAGATAGGTGAGAGTGGCGTAGCCGCTGCCGAAGTCGTCGATCGCCACCCGGATGCCGTTTTCACGGAGACGATTGAGCACCGTTCGGGCCCTCGCAAAGTCGGCCACCATCAAATCCTCGGTGATCTCGATCGTGAGGCAACTGGGCGGCATCCCTCGCTCCGCGAGCACGGACATGATGCGGTCCGGCAGCGCATCATTGTCTAGAGACGGCGCCCCCAGGTTGATTGCGACCGGGATCGCTGTGCCCGCCGCGTACCACGCGGCAGCGTCGGAGACGGCCCGCGTCAGCACCAGATCGGTAAGCACATGTATCAGCCCGTGCTCGCGGACCAGCGGTAAGAACTCGTCGGGGCCCAGCACGCCGAACCGCGGGTGCTGCCAGCGCACCAGCGCCTCTACTCCGGTCACCGAACCGGTCGACATGGAGAATTTCGGCTGGTAGAGCAAGGTCAGCGAATCGTTCTCAATGGCCCGTCTCAGTTCGCCGAGCAGTTGCAATCGCGCGATGGCACCGGCATGTGGCGGCAACCCGGCGAGCTGCGCGTCCATCTCAGAGTTGAACGTTCGCACGTTGGTGGAGCTGGGCAGCCGGGCGTACGACCGTGCGGCATCGGCCTGTTTGAGAAGATCGCCCGGCGTCAGGGCCTGTGTTCCGGCCGAGGCCACGCCGATGCTCAAACGTACGTCCAGCCGGTGATCCTCGACGGCGACGGGTTCCTCGAAAGACCTTGCCAGCCCGTTGGCAACCTGCTCGGCCACGTCGGGACGGTCCTCGACCAACACCGCAAACTCGTCGCCCCCCATCCGCGCAACGGTGTGGCTGTCGCTGATGTTGGCCTGGATCCGCTCGCCGACGTCGCGTAGCAGTTCGTCGCCCACGTCATAACCCAGCGTGTCATTCACCAGCTTGAAATCGTCGACGCCCACCGTCATCACGCTGACGGGCACGTCGTGCTGAACGTGGAGGCGAAGCGCATGCGCCAGGCGATCGTTGAACAGGCGGTGATTTGCCAACCCGGTCAGCGGGTCCCGCAAAGCGGCGTCGGATACCGCGGCGAGGAGGCGTTGCTTTCGGTCCAGGAGCAAGATGTGGCGGGCCACGGTGGTGACGAACAGCACCACGCAGACCGAGAAGATGAACGCCTCACCCCGGTACGCCGGCCAAAAGTGCACGGCGGCAACGGCAATGGCCAGCAGCACGGCCAGGTACGGCAGCCAGAGCGCCGCTCGCGACGACGGTTGCGAAAACCCGAAGTCGGGCTCCGGTCCCGGCCGAGAAGTAAGACCGGACAGCGAGAAAAAGTACATGCCGACGGCCCAACCGAGAACGACGAGATCGTTCGGTGCCCGGTCCGCATGATCCTGATAGGCGTGGACCACCCCGGCGGCGGCGATGATTCCCCATCCCAGCATCATCAGCGTCGGGGAAAGCTTGCGGCCCGGCTCGGCCTTGCGCACCACGATGAAGGCAGTGGCGACAAGCCCTAAATACACGCCGGCGGCGGCGGCCAACACCACTTGCGGGACGCTGAACGTCACTGCGAGTCGAGCCGTCCGCCCCAGCGGCAGAATGACGAGCACCACCAGCAGCGACGCGGTGATGAGGATGCCGTCGAGGAGGAGGCCGATCCCGAATCGGGAGTCGTCCCGGCTGGGAATCGTGATCGCGGCGCCCAACGCGCACAGCGGCAAAATCAGGTAGCCCAGGTTGGCCGGAGAGAGGTCCGCGACCGGAAGAGCGCCTCCCAAGGCGACGTAGCACCACACCGCTTCGCCCGCAGTCCAACCGACCAATCCGGTAGACATGGCGGCCCAGGCCAGGCGCTGGCGGCCTCGAGAACCGTGGGCGGCTATGACCGCACACGCAATGGCGAGTATGCCCGCAACGACCGAGCCCGCCGGGGCGAGTACCGCCCGGCCCGGGGCGCTCGAGGTCAACAACGTCGCCGCGAACACGACGAGCCCGACGGTTGCCAACACGACCAGCACCAGTCGGCTCCGCGTCAGTGACAACATTCCCCTTACTCTGTCGGGCGAGGTTCGCAAGCAGGATAAGACACACCGCGAAAGTACTTCTGCGGATTTGCTTACCTGTTTCTCGGCCATTACGGAGCTGAACACCTCACCCGGGTCGAGTCGCTTCGGCTAGCCGAAGCGCCGCCTCCACGCGCTTCGCGCCGCGCGACAGTGCGCGGCCTGCGCAGCGCTGGGCGATGAGGCCCGCCCGGATCTGAGTTCGACGAGAACCTTCTAGGGCCGCGGATGCGTCGGGCGGTGCCCCGGGAGCGTTGTCAGGTGCAAAGGGACGGGGCGTCGCACACATTGCCGGGGCAATAGATCGAATGTGCGGCATCGACCATGGTTCCGACGTCTAACAGCGTGACGCCCCGCGCGTTCAGGTGGGCGTGCACGTCGTCGGCGATCTGTTGGGGCGTCCAGCCCCAGGTGAGGTCGTAACAGATCAGGTGCGCCTCCCCGATGAGCGCCTCCTCCGTCTGCGGTGGCCAGGTCAGGCCGACGGCGTGCAGCTGTGCGAGGTAGGCGTCGTCCTGGGGGGTATTGGCAGTTGCGGTGGCGGCGCTGCCGACGAGGGCAGCGCCGGCCATCAACGGAATGCTCAGTGCGGCCAACCAGCGAGGTGAGGGCATTCGATTCGCTCCCTTTCTGCCGGGCCGCCATACCTGCGGGGCTCAAAGCAGCACGGATGAAGAATATCGAAAGCTCCGGAAGCTGGCTCGCTGAAATGACAGCGCGTTTGACGACCCGTGGGCCGCCTGCGCGCGATGCAAGGGGCGGTCGGTAGCGTGACGGCCGTGAAGTCTTCCGTGGTGTATTCCTGTGTCGCGGCCTGCGTCGCGGCGACCGTCTTTGCGATAGCCGCGCCGGACACCGCGCTGGCAGCCGGTTCATGCCCGACGGCGCCACCGCAGAGCGGTGGAACGCCCGACTGGACACTGACCGGGACCACCGGCAGCGTCGCGGTCACCGGATCCACCGACACGACAGCTCCGCGCGTGGACGTGACGCCCCCGTTCAGCGTGACCCAGACCCAGGTGCACACCCTGCACGCCGGAGACGGACCGGTGGTCTCACCCACGGCCACGGTGTCGGTCTGCTACATGGGGGTCAATGGGCGTGACGGGTCGGTATTCGACAGCTCCTACCAACGCGGCGCCGCCATCGATTTCCCGCTCAACGGCGTCGTACCCGGCTTCCAGAAGGCCATCGCGGGACAAAAGGTGGGATCCACGGTCGCCGTCGCGATGACCTCGGCCGATGGCTACCCCAACGGTCAGCCCAGCGCCGGCATCCGCCCGGGTGACTCGCTCGTCTTCGCGATCAAGATCCTGAGCGCCTCGGGCTAGCTTCGCGCACCAAACCCCTTGGCGCTCAACTGTTCAGCGGTGCGAACATGAGCGCGGGATCGATGCCGAGCTGCTGAGCGACGTGCGTCGTGTCCCAATACTCCCGCCAGTACGTGATCGCGCCGTCGCGGACTCCGAAGAACGCCGTGACGTAGAACGTGACGGCGACGCCGTTCATGGCGTTCACATCGACGCGCTCGACGACGACTTCGTTCCTTGCGCGTCGGTGTTTGCCGAACTGTAGACGTAGACGCTCGTCTGCGTTCGGCTTCGCGAGAAAGCTCAGGGACGACGCAGGGCGACGATGGTGACGTCGTCTTCGATGTGGCCCGACGCCATCTCCGTCCAGATCCGGGACGCGGGTGGCTCGCCGGCGCGGCTCAGGGTCGCGGCCAACCGGTCGAGGCCATCGTCGATCGCCTCCCCGCGACGCTCCACCAGTCCGTCGGAGTACAAGACCAGCCCGTGCCCGGGCTCGATGGTGAACGTGCTCGGCGCGTAGGTCACGCCCTTGATACCGATCGGTGGTGACAGCCGTATGGGCGCGGCGACGGCCGCCGGCACCCTGTTGGTCAGGAACGGCATCAAGTGGCCGGCCGACGCGGCCTCCACATGTCCCGAGGACAGGTCGACCCGGGCGGCGACGACGGTGGCGAATGCGCCGGGCAGCATGTGCAAGCAGAAGTCATTGAGCTGTCCGAGGGCCTCGGCCGGTTGCGCCCCGGCGAACAGCTGGGCGCGCAGGGCGTTGCGCAGCGCCGCCATGATCCCGGCGGCCGCGATGCCGTGTCCGGCGACGTCGCCGATCAGCACGATCAGCCTGCCGTCGCGCAGCTCGAACGCGTCGTACCAGTCGCCGCCGACGTTGTCGCCCGCGGCCGGCTCGTAGTGGGCGGACAGGTGCCAGCTCTCGAGCGTCGGGATCGCCTCGGGCAGCAGGCTGCGTTGCAGCGTCTCGGCCACCCGCAGCGCGCCCCGCGTGCGGCGATACAGCGACTCCACCAGATGGCGGCGCAATGCTCCGGCGGATTCGGCATCGTTCGGCGTCCACGGCTCGCAACGCCGGCGAACCACCTCGCGCCACCGCTCGAACGACTTGCGCGGGCTCAGCCTGACCGCCGCGCCCTCGCTGACCGCTATCGCCTTGTTGTGCGGGTCGCCGCCCCAGTCCACCGAGCGCAGCACCTCGCGCCGAAACCAGACGGCGTGCTGGCCATCGGGCAGGTTGATCGCGAGCGCGCCGGCGGCCAGTTGAGGATCGAGGCCGAGCCCGGGCAACTCGCGCGACAAGCAATCGGTCACGGCGACCTCGTCGTCCGCGCCGCGGGCCCAGCCCATGACGGCGGCGACCACCTCCGGCGGCGGAACCGAGCCGAGGGCCCGGCGATCGCCCTGAATGTCCACGACGACACCGTCGGCGGGCACGAGATCGAGCAGGTCGGGCGCCCCGAGCAGCGCCCCCGTCAGGGACTCGGCGTCGTTGAGCGTGGCGGCGGTCAGCTTGCCCAGCACCGCCTGTGCGGCCAGCCGCCTGTGCAGCTGCTCGTCTTCGAACCGATCCACGAGCCGCAGCGACAGGGTGGAGCCGAGGAACTCCGCCGCCGCTCGGGTGCCGAACGGCGGCAGGTGGGCGCCGGCGTAGTGGTGGCAGGCGATGAGGCCCCACAATCTCCCCTGCCGTAGCAACGAGATCGACATCGAGGCGTGCACGCCCATGTTCTGCAGGTATTCGATGTGCATGGGCGAGACGCTGCGCAGCGTCGCGTACGTGAGGTCCAGCGGCATGCCGCTCGCCGGGTCGACGGACGGCACCAGCGGCGCCGGCGTGTAGTCGACGTCGGAGATCAGGCGAATCCAATTCTTCTCGTACAGCGCACGCGCCTGCGCCGGGATGTCGGTGGACGGGTAGTGCAAACCGAGGAAGGAGTTCAGGTCCTCCCGCTTGGATTCGGCGACGACCTCGCCGTTGTACTCCTCGTCGTAGCGGTACACCATCACCCGGTCGAACGCGGTCAGGTCGCGAACCGCCCGCGCGGCGGTGTCGTAGAGCTCGGGCAGCGTCTCGGCCCGGTTCAACTCCTCCACCGCACCCCGCACCGCCTGGTAGGTGTTCGGAAACGACACCGGCCGCTCGCCGTAGGCGATCTCGAGCTCCACCAGGAGCACACCGCCGAAGTCGTGGTGCACGATGGCGTCGAACGCGCGCGGCTCGCCGCCGACGTCGATCGAGCACTCGATCGGGTTGCGATGTCGCAAGTCGCCGTAGGTCCTGGCCGTCTGCTCGATGCGAGCGGCCTGCTCGGGACCGATCAGTGCCGACAGGTGCCGCCCCAGGACGGCATCCACTGGTTGACCGAGCAGGTCGCCGACGTTGGCGCTGACCTGCCGCACCTCGAAATCGGACTCGCGCACCACCGCGAGAACACCGCGCGGCTGGATGCTTCCCGGGACATGGATCGGCTCGCGCGCGCAGTTATCGAGGTCAATCGGCGTGCCGACCGGAAGGAGGTCGTCGCTCGGCGGGCTCTCCACCGTCCCCCGAAGGACACGGGAATCGCCGCTGTTCACGCAATCAGCTCTGTCGGTTCGCTGATGGGTGGCCGCCCGGGGCCCGATGTCAAAGCCCGATACCTAGAGCACCCAATTTATTTCCCCTCCCTACGCGCCGAGTCGAGATTCGACGACGACGCCGGTGGGGCCACCCCGTTGCTTGAGGCTCACCCGTTTCATCCGTGTCAATTACTCGAGCCTAGGCGTTGCGGTTGCCTCCGTCACCTTCATGCCCGCAATCGCCAAGGTAATCTGAGCAGGACATGCGCCCGATTGACAGTCCAACACGCGGCCGATTGTCGATCGCGATGAAGGAGGGGTCGGCGGCCGAACACGTCGCCGCCGAGCAGAGCGCTTTCATTTCCGAACTGCTGGCCGGCCGGGTGACCGCGCGCGGCTATTCCGAATATCTGCTTCGGCTACGCGTGGTGTACGCCGCCCTCGAGGATGCCATGCGGGCCTGTCGCAAGGACCCCATGGTCGCCGCCGTGTACGACCCGGCATTGGAGCGCGTCGCGGCCATCGACGCCGATCTGCGGCACTGGCGCACCGACGGCACGCGGGATGTCGACTCCCCCGCGGCGACCGCATACAGCGAGCGGATCGCCGCGCTGGCGTGGGGTGGCTCGCTTCTGGCCCACCACTACACGCGCTACCTCGGAGACCTCTCCGGAGGCCGGATCATCCTCCACGCCCTCGATCGCGCATTTGATCTTCGCGGCGTCGGGGTCGCGTTCTACGAATTCCCCATGCGGCCCAAGCCGTACAAAGACTCCTATCGTGCCCGCCTTGACGCGCTCCGCCCGAGCGCGCGCGACGTCGATCGCATCGTCGACGAGGTCAGAGTGGCCTTCGGGTTGAATCACGCACTGCTCGACGAACTCGCCGGCGACTAGCGCCGGCGCTGCCGCGATCGCGCGAGGCGCCTAGATGGGGCCGGGCAGCTCACCCAGCTCGGTCAATTCGGCGTGGACCGAACCGATAGCCGCGCGGTACTGGTCGTCAGTGAGCGTGTTGTTGTAGTAGCGGTTCATGCGCAGCTGGTATTGGAGATCCCTCAGCCGGCGAATGCGCTCCAGCCTGGCGGTGTCGCTCGCCGAGAACTTCAATTGCTCGGCGGTGATGCGGCCCGCCATGACCTGCTCGATGGGTTCGAGCCGGTATCCGCGGCCTTCGAGGTACTCGAAATACGGCTTGAGGTATGGGCGTTCCCCGGCTCGCCAGTTGCCGCGGACGGCGTTCCACTCGAACGCGTAAAGAACCATCGCCAGGGTCACCACCGCCGGGCGGGTGTCGAAATCGGTTGATAGCTCGAGGTTCTCGTATCGCGCTTCGTCGGTCGTCAACAGTTGCGCGGCCACATCCATGCTGGCGGGGCAGTGCCGATCGGCCAGGTAGTGGAAGTTCCGGGCGATGAACGCCTCGGTCCCGGGCGGCGGTGTGTGCCGCGGGAGGATATTCGTGCGAATCCAGTCCCGGCGCGCGGTAGCGATCGCGGCGGCGCGTCGATTCAGCTCATGCACCAGGGTCCAATCGGTATTGGCCTGTGCCGCGGCTTCGGACTGCAGCTTCGTCGGCTGGGCGCCGGTGTAGGTGGGGCCGGCCGTCAGTTCGCTGAGTGCCAGGGGGCGCGCCATATCCCAGGTCAGGTAGCGGACGTAGACGTCGAGGTCCGGGATTCGCGCCCAGCGGGCCAGCTCGCCCAACGTCGTCTTGCCTGACGCGAATCTGCAGATGTTGGGTTCTTGTTTGAGGTCATCGCGGGTGTAGATCGCGCCGAGCTCGCGTCGACGCCCCTGGTCCTCGGTGTTGACCTCGACGATCCACCCGGCCGGGCCGGCGATTCCCGGTACATAGTGGGTGATCTCAACCAGCAGGTCGTCGACGGTGGCCGACTCGGGCATGACCCAGAAGACCCGATGGGACTCGACGTCGTCGCCCATCGCCACGCTGTCGCGATCCAGCGTCACATTTACCGTGTCGGTCATGCTCGGGATTATGTCCCGGCGTCAGACGTGTACGCCATTCACTAGAAGTTGAGCCCCGAGAACATGATTCGGCCGGGATCGTACTTTTGGCGCACGGCGGCCAGCCGGGACAGGTTCGAGCTGAAATAGCGGGAGGCTGGTTGGTTCGCCTCGATGTAGTTGACGTATCCCCCGACCGAGTGCGGTTGCACGGCCTGGTGCGCGGTGTTGAGCCAATTCGTCGCCGCCGTCGCGTCGCCGGTCTCGACGTACCACTGCACCAGCGCGTACTGCCGGCGCCACGGGAAGGCCGTCGCGCCCGGTGCCACATCGGCGATGGCGCCGTCCAGCGCATGCATGATCGCCAACATTCGGCCTGCCCCTCGGGGAAAGGCGTTGACCGCCTGGGCGATGCCCTGGGCGGTGGCCGCATCGACGACGGGCAGCACGTCGGATCCACCGACGTATCCCAGTGGTGCCGGGTTGAGGTTCCCGACGGCCAGGTACCTCACCAGGTCCAGGTAGTTGAACGTGTGATTCTCGGTCCCCGTCGGTTGGACGCCAACGGCTTTGGTGATGTTCGCGCCAACGGCGGCGCCCGAACCGGCCGGGCACGTCGCCATGATGCGGCAATGCGTTCCCATCGGGTCGACGGTGGCATCCGCCAGCGCCCAGCTGTTCCGGTCGGCGGTGCGAAGCCAGTTCTGCCAGCCAACCAATACCTGCGCGAGCGCCTCCGCCGGGAAGTTGAGATTCACCACGTCGAGATCGGTGGTCGGAAACGTCGCGAACGTCAGCGCCGTCGTGACGCCGAAGTTGCCGCCGCCGCCACCGCGCAACGCCCAGAACAGGTCGGGGTTGCTGGCGTTGGACGCGGTCACCGCCTGGCCGCCGGGCAGCACCACCGACGCCGACACCAGCTGGTCGCAAAGCAGCCCCGCGTGCCGGGAGTTGGCGCCCAATCCCCCACCCAGGGCGTGCCCGGACGCGCCGACCGACGGGCACGTGCCCGTCGGGATGCCCCGGCCGGCGCCGGCCAGCGTCTGGTGCATCGCGTACAGGCTCGTCGCGGGCGTCACCGTCACCTGCCCGGTGGCGGCGTCGTAGTTGACGCCCCCGGGCAGCTGACGCAGGTCGAGCACCATGACGCCGTTCGCCGTGGACGCCCCGATGTACGAATGCCCGCCGCTGCGCGGGGCGACCTTCAGGTTGTGGGCCGCGGCGAACGCCATGGCCTTCTGCACGTCAGCCGCGGACGTAGGGGTGACGATCGCGGCGGGCGTCGAGCCGTTGTAGTTGGTGTTGAACACCTGCTTCGCCGAACCGAACGCGCCGTTGTCCGGTAGTAGCACCTGCCCGCCGATAGCGGTCGACAGGCCCTCCCAGCCGGTGGGATTCGGCGCGGCGGTGGCCCGGGCAGAGCCGAAAACCGCGCCGGCGGCCAAGGCTCCGGCGGCTCCCCGCAGGAACGTCTGGCGGGATATTTCACGCGCCATTGCCGGGCACCCACGTCGGCCTCATGCCCCGCATTGTCAAACGCGCGCCGACCAAAGCCGCGGTGCCCCGTGCCGTGTGACCGGATCGAGATCGATACGAGCCGCCCCGGTGATGCACAAACGCGAGCGCCCCGGACCGCCTCGGACGGACACGCCGCCCAGCGACTCGTATTCTCTTGCAGCATGACCGCCGCCTCGATGTCCGCGCCCGGCAAGCGCACCCGGTAGGCGGGGTCCAAGCGCGTGGGTGCTCTCGTGGTGGCGCTTGCCGGTCTGGCGCTTCTCGACTCGTTGAACGTCCTCAACGTGGGCGTGGTCTCGGCGGTCGTCTTCGACAGCCGGTTGCGCCGCCGGTCGCCGGTTCCGGGCGCCCTGAGCTTCATCGCGGGCGTGTTCGTCGTGACCACCACGTTCGGGCTGTGCACGGTTCTGGGTCTCAGCTTCTTGACCCATGTCGTCGGCTTCCACCTGACACCGGCCATCCGGTTCGGCGGCGAACTGGCGCTCGGCCTGCTGCTCACCGGCCTGGCATATTTCCCGCTGACCGCACAATCGTCGGCGCCGGGTTGGGCGCTGGCGGCGATGCGGGAGCGTCCCTGGCTGCTCGGATTCCTCGGGCTGGCGGTCGGTAGTGGACAAGCGCCAACCGCCATTCCGTATCTCACCGGCTTGGCCATGCTCGCGGCTTTGCACCCGCGACCGCCGCTCTGGCCATTGGCCATCATCGTCTACTGGGCGATCGCGCTCTCGCCGCCGTCGCTGATCCTTGCGCTGTCGATGAGAAAAACCATGCGGGCCAAGCGTATTCAGCGTCGGCTGGTGCGCGTACTGACCCGTTACGGCCCGATGTCGGTGCGGCTGTTGTTCCTGGTCTTCGGAATCGGGTTGGTGGCCGACGCGCTCGTCAATCACAGCGCGCTGTGGTGAGACACAACTCTTTCTCATCTGCTGCCCAGCGAGCGGGCTTACCTTGGCGGATATGACCGATCGCCAGGAACGCGCGATGTCCTTCGGCTCGATCGCCGAGGACTACGACGGCTTTCGTCCCCGACCTCCGGAAGAAGCGGTGCACTGGCTGGTGCCGCCCCGCTGCGATGTGGCAGTCGACCTGGGTGCGGGTACCGGTCTGTTCACCCGGGCGTTGCTGAGCAGGGCGGCGGAGGTCATCGCAGTGGAGCCCGACGCGCGCATGCGCGCGGTGCTCACCGGGCGCTCGCCCGAGGTGCGTGCCGTCGAAGGCACCGGTGAATCGATCCCGCTCCCCGATGCGGCCGTCGATGCGGTGTTCGTCTCGTCGGCATGGCACTGGATGGATCCTCGGCGCGCCGTTCCAGAGATCGGCCGGGTGTTGCGTGACCACGGACGATTCGGCCTGATTTGGACCAGCCGAGATCGTGAGGTCGATTGGGTCCGCGACCTGGACCTGCTTCCGGGCGAGGACACACCCGAGTCGGAATCCCCCGACCGCTTCCGCCGGCGACACGAGAACGTCGTGCTCCCCGATCCGCAGATCTTTCACAACGTTTCCCGCGAGACGTTCACCTTCGCGCGGACCATGACGATCGACGATGTCGTCGCGATGGTCGGCACGTACAGCAGGGTGATCATCGCGTCTGCCGACGAGCGTGCGGCGCGACTGGCCAATGCCCGCGCCGCCTTGACCGCGCGCTTCTCCGGCGCCGAAGCGATCGAGGTCCCGATGAAGTCCCGCTGCTGGCGCGCGGACCGAATCCCCCGCGGCTGCCGATAGGCGCCGCGCCTCAGGCCTGGGGCCCCTCCGACGGGGGCCAGTGCGAACCCGGCGACGCCTCGCCGGGCGAATCGTGTTCGCCACGAGCCAACGGCACCCACCGCTCGCTGGGGGCGGGCTGCTTGGAAGACGGGAAGTCGCGCAGCTTGCCCGACGGCTTGGCGTCCCACTTGGCGAACGTCAGTGGCGTCTGCAGCCAGGAGTGCAGCAGGCAGTACACCGCCTGCAACGAATCCAGATGAGTGCGCTCCCAGCCATGGCTTCCGTCGAGCCCGAACCCGACGAGTGCCGCGCGGGTGCCCGCACCCGCCTCGATCGCCGCGGCGGCGTCGGAGCGATAGAACCGGAATACGTCTCGCGCGCAACGGATGTCCTGCTCTTCGGCGAGCCGGCACAGTTTGCGCGTCAGGTGATAGTCGAACGGACCGTGCAGGTCGGCCATCGGTATCGTGACGCCGTCCTCGATGGAGTGTTGGCCCGGCGCGCACACCGCGTTGTCCACCGAGACCAATTCGGCGACGTCGGCGGGCAGGCCGTGGCTCGCCCCGTGGCCGACCTCCTCGGTGATGGTGATCATGACCATCGTGCGGTGCGGCAGCACCACTTTGTTCTCGGCGAAATTCTTCGCCAGCGCCAGCGCGATCGCCACGCCCGCCTTGCCGTCGAGGTGACGGGACACGATGTAGCCGTCGGCGGTCAGTTCCGGGCTGGCGATCAGCGCGACGAAGTCGCCGATCTGCAGCCCGAGACGGACCAGGTCCTCTCGCGAGTGCACCTGGCGGTCGACGCGGACCTCGACGTGTTCCCAGTCGGTGGGCTGCAGGTCGATCTCGTCACCGAAAGCGTGCCCGCTGGCCTTGAGCGGCAGGACGGTCCCGGTGATGAACTCGTCGGGATCGTCGGAAAAGATTCGCACCCGGGCGCCCGCGGCGAACCGGGCCGAAAAGGTGCCGACCGGTATCACCTCGAGACGCCCGTTGTCCTTGAGCCGACGGACCATGCACCCGATCGTGTCGGCGTGAACCACCAGCGCGCGGTCCGTCGTCGCCGACTCCCCCGGCAGCTCGGCGGTCAGCGCCCCGCGTCGCGTCAGCGAAAACGGGACGCCGAAGCCATCGAAGATGTCACCGATGAGCTGCATCACCGCGTCCGTCCGGCCCGCCGGACTTGGCGTCTGCAGCAGCGCGAGCAGCGTGTCGACCATCCACGTGCGGTCGGCCTCGGCCATGGCCGTGGTTTGGCGCACGGTATCTCCTCTCGAATCACCCGGGGACCGAATCAACCTACCGCGTGGCCGCCGTTGATCGACTGGCCCGGGCCGCGGGACCCGCGCCGTAAGAGGCGCGGCCGTCCTCCGCTGCCATCACGGTAGAGCACTTCGGATCCACGCGCCCGTTGGCGCAATCGGATTCGGCCACGCGAAGACGCGGGGCTTAGCCGACCACGCGCTGGACAGACGCGGCCGGCGTCAAGGGTTCACGTTGGGGCAGGCCTGCTTGATCCAGTTGGTGATCAAGTCCCTGTTGCTGTTCAGATCGGCATCGTTGGGCTGTGCGCCGCCGGTGGTGACGAAGTGCTCGATGGCGGCCTTCACGCTGTCGGGTGGGCCGTACTTCTCCAGTGTGTCGGCGTACTTGCGCGCCTTCTCCGGGTTGTTGGCCACCATCAGGTTGTCCTTGGCGAAGGAGATGTCGAGGCAGGTGGATTGGTCGAACGACTGAGGCTGCGCGGAAGACGGCGCCGGCAAAGTCGGTGACGGTGACGGCGCCTGCGAGCTCGGGGTCGCCGATTGACTGGTCGAGGAGGCCGTCGGCGACGAGTCGTTCGAGCATCCCGCTGCGATGATCGCGATCGCGACCAGTCCTGCGCATCTCATTCGGGCTCGCCGCATCGGACACTCCTCCGTCCCCCGAAGATGTGTTTGCTGCAAGCACCCTACCGGCCCGCGTATCGGATCGAAGCGGTTTGTGGGGTCTTCTTCACCTCATCGACACGTCGTGCGACAAGCGGACGGGCCATGAACCGCCCCTTTGTTGACCTAGGAAACCCTTGATCTGCGAACGCTTTCGTCACGCGGCGTCGTCCCGCGGGTGCGGTTCCGGTGTCAGATCGCCGAGTGTCCACGCGGGCTCAACCCGGAACAGCGGCTAAGTGCTGAACCGTTGAAGACTTTGCGACGAATCACGCAATTTGCTGTCGAAGCGGTTATGCTTCCGTCCACCTCTGAGCATCGGGCAGCGGATGCGCCGGTCGCGCGGGGGCCCGACGGCACGAAGGGTGAGCAACACATGCGCCAACTGACGACCGCGATGTCCGCCGCCGCCATCGGGATCCTGGTTGCCGCGTGCGGCGGCAGCAACGGCGGTGCTCCCGGCTCCTCGACCACGACGTCCACCAGGCCGCCGGTCGCGCAGGCGGCGCTGCCGGGCTTGCTGCTTACGTCCGCGGACCTCGACAGCGCCCTGGGCGCCACCGGATCGAAGAGCAAGGAAAAGAACGACAAGCTGAAGGACGACGCCGCGAAGCAGCCGTGGCCCGCGGGCTGGAAATTCCCCGACGACTGCGTCTACGCGATCGGCCCCGGGCAGGCTCCCGTGTATGCCGGTAGCGGCTACACCGCGGTAAGCGGCGACGACGAAACTGCGTCACTTCCCCCGAATTCCAACGAGCCGGACCCCGAGGTGGAACAGGTGCTGGTGCTGTTCCCGACCCCCAAGGAAGCCAACGCCTTCTACGCGACCTCGGCGCAGCGCTGGCCGGCCTGCGCCAACCGGCAGTTCACGACTCCGGCCGGGCAGGACACCCCGGAGACGGGCTGGCAGGTGGGACCGGTCTCCAACGACAACGGCACGTTGAGCACCACGCTGACGATGACAATCCGCGACAACGGCAACGTCCTGCTCACCATGACCGCTCAGCGGGCGCTGACGGTCCGCAACAACGTCGCGATCGATGTCAGCGCGATCCGCAAGGATCCCGCCGACTTGGCCGTCAAGCTCGCCGGTCAGATCGCGGGCAAGGTCGACAAGCAATAAGCCAGGACGGCTACGACGCGGATGCCACTTCCTCGATGATCTCGGCGAGGGCGAGGATCCGTTCGGCGTTGCGGACGTGCAGGCTCTCGATCATGCGACCGTCCACCGTGATGACACTCGTCCCCGCCGCCCGCGCCTCCCGGTAGGCCGTCACCACCTTGCGGGCGTCGGCGAGTTCCCGCTCCGATGGACCGAAAAGGTCGTTGGCGGGCCCGATCTGGGACGGATGGATCAAACTCTTGCCGTCGAAACCCATTTCGCGGCCCTGCCGCGCCTCGGCCCGAAAGCCGGCCTCATCGGTGATGTCGTTGAACACCCCGTCCAGGATCACCTTCCCTGCCGCCCTGGCCCCCAGCACCGCTAAGGACAACGCGGGGACGACGGGCGCGCGACCGGGCACGTGCAGGGCATGCAGGTCGTTCACCAGGTCGTTGGTGCCGATCACCAGCGCGGCCAATCGGTCACTGGCCGAGGCGATCTCTTCGGCCCGCAGGAAGGATCGCGGCGTCTCGATCATCACCCACAGCTGCAACGAATCCGGAGCGCCCAGCCTGCCCAAGGTCGCGGCCAGCGCCCGGACCTGCTCGCCCGACTCGACTTTGGGCACCAGCACGCCGTGTGCGCTCGTACCGGCCACCGCCGCCAGGTCCTCGTCGTGCCACTCGGTGTCCAAGCCGTTGATGCGCACCACGACCTCGCGGGGCGCGTAGCCGCCCGACGAGGCCGCTTCGCACACCGTCGCCCGCGAATCGGCTTTGGCGTCGGGCCCCACGGCATCTTCGAGGTCGAAGATGACCACGTCCGCGGGCAGCGATTTCCCCTTCTCCAAGGCCCGCGGCTTGTTGCCGGGCAGGTACAACGCGGAGCGGCGCGGGCGCAGGGTCGGTGCCATCGAGTGATTCGCTTCCTGTCGTCGGGCTCAACGGGTGCGTGGTGAGCGCGGCATAGGCAGAAAGTACCCTTCGGTCTTGGCGGTGTGATCGCGCAGGCGATCCGCGGGGATACAGGAGGGAGCGGCGAGTGTCATCACTTGGTTCGGCACGCACCGAAGGCGACAGCTGGGACTTGGCCTCCAGCGTCGGGGCGACCGCGACGATGGTCGCCGCGTCCCGCGCGCTGGCCTCCCGCGGGCCGGATCCGCTGCTCGATGACCGGTTCGCCGAGCCCTTGGTACGCGCGGTCGGGCACCCCTTCTTCGTCCGCATGCTGGACGGCGAAATCCCGCTCGACGACGACGATATGCCCTTCACCCTGCAGCAGCGTCGCGAGCAAATAGCCGTGCGCACCCGGTTTTTCGACGACTTCCTCACCTCCGCGAGCGGAGCCGGCATACGTCAGACCGTCATCTTGGCCGCCGGACTCGACGCCCGGGCATACCGGTTGGCTTGGTCGCCGGGCACGGTGGTTTACGAGGTCGACCAGCCCGAGGTCATCGCCTTCAAGAGCGACACGCTGGCCCGCCTCGGCGCCGAACCGACCGCCGAACGGCGGACCGTGGTTGTCGACCTGCGCGATGATTGGCCAACGGCGCTGCGCGACAAAGGCTTTGACACGTCGGTGCGCACCGCCTGGATCGCCGAAGGCCTGCTTCCCTACCTGCCGCCGCAGGCGCAGGACCGGCTGTTGGACAACATCACCGCGCTGAGCGCGCCCGGTAGCCGGCTGGCCACCGAGAACATCAGGGACATGGCCGTGTTCACCGACGAGCGAGCCCGGGCGATGCGCGCCGCCTGGCGCAAGCACGGACTGGACATCGACGTCGCCGACCTGGTGTGGCACGGGGAGCGCCACCCCGCCGGGGAACGCCTGGCGGCCACCGGCTGGGTCGTCACCCCCTACCCCACCGAGCAGCTATACACCGACCACGGCTTCGTCATCCCGGACAACGAGATCATCAAGCAGTTCCGGCACGCCATCACCTACATCAGCGCCGAGCTGGGCTGAATGCGCTCCTAGCGGTCGGGCTTGGCGTCGCGCCATTCCCGTTCGAACGGCAGCCGCCACGCGTTCGGCGCGATCAACTGATGAATCGCGTTGGGGCCCCACGTGCCCGGCTGGTACATCTTGGCCGGCGGTGGGTCGTCGAGCAGCTCCTGCGAACGCTCCCACAGCGATTCGATGCCCTCGGCGGTATTGAAAAGTGTGTGGTCACCGCGCATCGCGTCCAGGATGAGCCGTTCGTACGCCTCCAGCACATCGACGACGGTGTCGATCTCCTGGGAGGAGAACTGCATGGACAGCTTGTCCAGCTTCATGCCCGGGCCCGGCCGCTTGCCGTAGAACGACAACGACACCTTGGAGTTGTCGGCCAGGTCGAACGTGAGGTGGTCGGGACCTTGAGTCCCCACTCCCGAGCCTGGCGGGAACATCGTTCGCGGCGCCTCCTTGAACGCGATCGAGATGATCCGGATGCCCTCGGCCATCTTCTTGCCGGTGCGCAGATAGATGGGCACGCCGGCCCAGCGCCAATTGTCGATGCCGACCTTGAGCGCGATGAACGTCTCGGTGTCGGAGTCCTTGGCCACGCCTTTTTCGTCGCGGTATCCGCCGTATTGGCCGCGTACGACGTTGGAAGGCTTGACCGGCAGCATCGACCGGAACACCTTGTTCTTTTCTTCGCTGATGGCAAAGGGTTCCAGCGCCGTCGGCGGCTCCATCACCACGAACGCCATCACCTGGAACAGGTGGGTCACCACCATGTCCTTGTAGGCGCCGGTCTCCTCGTAGAAGTTAGCCCGCTGATCCAGGCCGAGGGCTTCGGGGATGTCGATCTGAATATGGTCGATGAAGTTGCGGTTCCAGATCGGCTCGAACAGACCATTGGCGAAGCGGAACGCCAGGATGTTCTGGGCCGCCTCCTTGCCCAGGAAGTGATCGATCCGAAAGATCTGGGATTCCTCGAACGTTTCGTGCACGAAGTCGTTCAGCGCGACCGCGCTCGCCAAATCGGTTCCGAACGGTTTCTCCATCACTACGCGCGAGCGGTCGACGAGTTTCGCCTCACGCAACATGGAAATGACTTCTCGCGCGGCCTTCGGCGGCACCGACAGGTAGTGCAACCGCCTGACCTTGGGGCCCAGGTTGGCTTCGGCTTCGGCGACGGCCTCCGCCAGCGCCTCCGGCCCGCGGCCCTGCGGAATGTAGGTGATGATCTTCGCGAAGTTGGCCCATTGTTCGTCCGAGAGCTTGTGGCTACCGAACGAATCGATCGCCTCTTTCGCGATCTCCCGGAATTCGTCGTCGCTGATGTCTTCCAACGACGTCGCGACGATTTGGATGTCCGGTGCAAGCTCGGACTGGTCCAGATAGGCCAGGCCGGGGAGCAACTTGCGTTTCGCCAGGTCCCCCGTCGCGCCGAACAGGACGATGACGTGCGGGTCGAGCGATTCGGTTTCGTGACGGTGCGGACGCCCACCGGCCGCCGGGTACGAGATGGTCTGCGGTTTCTTATCGGCCACCCCTGCGATACTTCCATCGCCGCGGCGTTATGTCGCGTCCCTCACTCCCCGGGCCCCTTCAACGCGGCGTTTGCCGCCCGGGATGGCAGGATCACACTCCACGGCCGGTTACCGTCCGGCTGACGGGGTATGGGGTACCGGCGGGGCGGTACCCCACCACAGTCGATGGAAAGCGATATGACGAGACCGGACAAGGACCTACGGGGTCACTCGGAGGAGCTGGAAGACATCGTTGACCAGCTCGAGGAGAAAGTCGCCGACGATCGTGAGGCCGAAGGCGTCGCCGGCAAGCCCAGCGACCGCGAGCGCGCCCCCACTCGAGGCTCCACGGAGGAGCCGCCCGACTAAGGCCTGACCGCGGACGGCGCGCCGAACCAGGCGTCGAGCGCGTCCCGAAGCCCCGCACCGGTGGAACCGCCCACCCAGGCGACATGTCCGTCCGGCCGGATCAGCACCGCATCAGGGGCCTCGACCGCGCCGAGCGCCGGAAGCTCCCACCCACCGGCGTATTCCGCGTCGATCGTCTGGACCCGGCCGATATCGAATCGGCCCGGCTCACCGAGGTTGAGCAGCACCGGCCGGGCGCGGTGTAACAGCGAGTAGACCCGCAGCGGGCCGTCGGCGCTGACGACGTCGAGATCGGGCATTCGGCGTCCGAGCAGCGGGTGTCCGTCGCCGAGGTCGTAGCGGATGTCCAGGCCCGACATCATCGCGGCGAACCGTTTGCGTGGTTCGTCCATGCCGAGGACGTCGGACATGGTGTCGCGCAAGGCCTTGGTGCGGTCGTCGGGGCGCAGGAGCGCCATCTGCGCGACCGCGTTGCGCAGCACGCGCGCGGCGACCGGGTGCCGTTCGGCGTGGTAGGTGTCGAGCAGGCTGTCGGGTGACGTGCCGTCGACCACCTGTCCCAGCTTCCAGCCCAGGTTGACCGCGTCCTGTACACCGGTGTTCAGACCCTGTCCGCCCACCGGGTGGTGCACATGCGCGGCGTCGCCGGCCAGCAGGACACGCCCCGCGCGATAGCTCGCGGCCTGTCGCGCCGTGTCGGCGAACCTGGAAAGCCAAGCGGGACTGTGGATCCCGTAGTCCGTGCCGTAGACCGCGATGAGCCCCTTACGCAGGTCGTCCAGCGTGGGTTCGCTGTTTGGTCCCAGGTGCCGCTCGGTGACCATGACACGAACCGGCCCGCCGCCCTCGGACGCGGCCAGAGAATGGACGCCGAGCGCGTCGTGGCGAATGCCCCACTCGGGCGAATCGCCGGTGCCGTAATCCATTTCGACCTCTGCGAGCAGGTAGCTGGTCGTCGGCTCCCAGCCCGGGAAATCGATACCGGCGGCTTTCCGGACGACGCTACGGCCGCCGTCGCAGCCGACGAGGTATCCGCCTCGCATGGAACGGCCATCGGACAACGTGACGTCAACACCGCTGGCGTCCTGGGCGATGCCCGTCACCTCTTGTCCCCGATGCATTCGCACCCCGAGCTCGTTTGCCCAGTCGGCGAGGATGCTTTCGATCTCGTTCTGCCACAGGGCAAGACCGTACGGATGCCGGGTGGGAAAGTCGCTGATGTCCAGCCGAATCTGGGCGAACCCGGCGACCTGGGCGACCTGGCCCCGGGCGAGAAACCGGTCGGCGATGCCGCGCTGATCGAGCACCTCGATCGTGCGCGCATGCAGACCCCCGGCGCGCGCACCGATCAGATTCCGGTCGGGGCGCCGCTCGAGGATCGCCACATCGACCCCCGCCAACGCCAATTCACCGGCCAGCATCAGTCCCGTCGGGCCGCCTCCGGCTATCAGCACCGCATGTTCGACATTCCTGGGTGACAGCACTCCCAACCCCCTGCTGTAGAGCGAAAAATGGCTTCGGCCAGCGATTGTGCGGCATCACCCTGGCCTTGCCGCAAGCCCCCCGGTGCGCTATAGGTTGAGAGTGGGAAGGTAATTCACGGACTGTCGCGCAGCGCCTCGATGGCGCGGTAGATCCGCTGCTCGCTCACCGGCCGTGGCGTGCCCAGCTGCTGCGCCCACAGGCTGACCCGCAATTCCTCGATCTGCCGCGCAACGTCGCGGACGTCCTCCGCCGCCCGCCGCACGGGTGACAGCGTGTGCGCCAGTTCTTCGTAGGCATGTTGGACGGCGTGCACCCGCCGCATCCGATCCCGGTCCGGCTCGACCGCGGACGGCAGCCGCTCGAGGCGCCGGCGGATTGCCGTCAGGTAGCGGACGAGGTCGGACAGGTGGGCGCGACCCGTGGCCGTGACGAACCCCGGCGGCAACAGCCGGCCCAGCTGAGCCTGGACGTCGGCGATCGCGTCGGTCTGTGCGGGCGCGGGCCGACCGGGCAGGAGCAGCCGCACGTCCTGCGCGGCCGCCAGCACCTGCTGCACACGGGCCACGATGTCGGCGGTCGCCGGCGCCAGGGCGCCGGCCGCGCCATCGCGCAGCGCGGCGAACTCGTCCCTATTCCACACCGGCCTCCGCAGCAGCGCGTCCGTCGCGGCGTCGGCGCAGTCCTCGAGCAGCGCGGCCAGGGAGCCATCCGGGTTCGCGCCGAGCACGAGCCGTGTGCGCGGATCCAATTGCCGCTCAATGGCTTTGACCGGGGACAGCACACTCAGCCGCACCAAGCGGCGCATGCCCGGCCCCATCGCACCGTCCCGCTCCGCCGGGTTCGCGAACACCCGCAGGTCGACGGCGCCGCCGGCATCGACGAAACCGGGAAACCCGCGGACGGTACGTCCGTCGACCGTTCGCTCGATGACGGGTGGCACCGCGTCGAGGTCGTCGGGCCAGCCGCGCAGGCCGGTCCGTTCCAGCTCGGCGGCGACCGCCCGGGCGACGGCCCGGCGGGCGGGCGCGGCCAGCCGTTGTTGCAACGCGGCCAGGTCCTTCCCGCGGGCGACCTCGGTGCCGTCACCGGACTCGACCGCGAAGGTCACCCGCAGGTGCGCCGGAAGCTTGTCCAGATCGAAGGCGTCGACCGGGACCGAAACCCCGGTGCGTCGGCGTAGTTCGCGCCGCAACGCCTCCAGCAGCGGCTCCCCCGCCGGGTCGATCCCAGCCAGCACGGCACGCGCGGTGTCGGGGGCGGGAACGAAGTTGCGGCGCAGGTCCTTTGGCAGTGAACGGATGAGCGCGGTCACCAGCTCCTCACGCAGCGCCGGCACCTGCCAGGCGAACTCGTCACCGCCCAACCGCGCGAGCACGTCGATCGGCACGTGCACCGTGACGCCGTCGTCGGCGGCGCCCGGCTCGAACCGGTAGGTCAGCGGCAGCGCGACATCACCCGAACGCCAGACGGTCGGCCGGTCGGCGTCGTCGGCCGTGTCGCCGGTGCGTAACAGGTCGTCACGAGTGAACGTGAGCAGCTGTGGTGTCTTGTGGCGCTGCTTGCGCCACCACGCGTCGAAGTGGCGCGCCGACACGACATCCGCGGGCACGCGCGCGTCATAGAACCCGTAGACCTCATCGTCACCGACAAGTAGGTCGCGGCGGCGGGCCCGCTCCTCGAGCTCCTCGAGCTCGGCGCGCAGCCGCGCGTTGTCGCGGAGGAAGCGGTGGCGGCTCTGCCAGTCCCCCTCCACCAGCGCATGCCGGATGAACAGCTCCCGCGCCACCGCCGGCTCCACGTGGGCATACCCGACGCGACGGCGCGCGACCAGTGGCAGGCCGTAGAGCGTCACCCGCTCGTAGGCCATCACCTCGCCGCGCTTGGCGTCCCAATGCGGCTCGCTGTGGGTGCGTTGCACCAGATCGCCCGCGACCCGCTCGACCACCTCGGGCTGGATCCGCGCGGCGGTGCGCCCGTAGAGGCGGCTGGTTTCGACCAGTTCCGCCACGACCACCCAGCGCGGCGGCCGTTTGGTGAGCGCCGAGCCCGGCGCGAGCAGGAAGCGCGAGTTCCGCGCGCCCAGATACTCGCGCCCGTCCTCTCGGCGCATCCCTATATGCGACAGCAAGCCGGCCAGCAGCGCCGCGTGCACCCGCGCCGGTTCGGCCGGCTCCGCGGATGCGGCGTCTTCGACGACGCCCAGGTCACGGGCGATGCTGCGCAGTTGCCCGACCAGGTCCTGCCACTCGCGGATGCGCAGGTAGTGCAGGAACTCGTCTCGGCACATCCGGCGAAAGCCGTTGCCGGTCAGCGCTTTTCGTTTCTCTTGTAGGTATCGCCAGAGGTTGAGGTAGGACAGGAAGTCGGAACCGTCGTCGGTGAAGCGGGCGTGCTTCTGGCGCGCCGCCTCCTCGCGGTCGGTGGGACGTTCCCGCGGGTCGGGAATGGTCAGCGCGGCGGCCAACACCAGCACCTCACGCACGCAACCCTCGGCCTGGGCCTGCAAGATCATCCGGCCCAGCCGGGGGTCCACGGGCAGCCGCGCCAGTCGGCGCCCGAGGTCGGTGATGGCGCCGTGGGCGTCGAACGCCCCCAACTCCTGCAGCAAGTGCACCCCGTCGCGGATGCTGCGCCGGTCCGGCGGGTCGAGGAACGGAAAGTTCTCCACCTCGCCGAGCCGCAGCGCCGCCATCTGCAACAGCACCGCGGCGAGGTTGGTCCGCAGGATCTCGGGCTCGGTGTACCGCGGACGGGCCGCGAAGTCCTCCTCGGAATACAGGCGGATGCACACCCCGGCAGCGACGCGGCCGCAGCGGCCGGCCCGTTGCGCGGCGGACGCCTGCGAGATGGGTTCGATCGGCAGCCGCTGCACCTTCAGGCGGCGGCTGTACCGCGAGATGCGGGCGTTGCCGGGGTCGACGACGTAGCGGATGCCGGGCACGGTCAGCGACGTCTCGGCCACGTTGGTCGCCAGCACGACTCGGCGCCCGGTGTGGGGCGCGAACACCTTCTGCTGCTCGGCGGTGGGCAGCCGGGCGTACAGGGGAAGCACCTCGGTGTTCGTCAGTCCGCCCAAAGCCTCTGCCGTATCACGGATTTCGCGTTCACCCGAGAGGAACACCAGGACGTCGCCGGCGGGCTCGGCCTCCAGTTCCCCGACCGCGTCGACGATCGCCTCGACCTCGTCTCGGGTCTCGGTGCGCACGACCTCGTGATCGGGGTCGTCCGGGTCGTCCTCTGTACCGCTCGACACCGGAACCTCCAACGGCCGGTAGCGAATCTCCACCGGGTACGTCCGTCCGGAAACCTCCACGATCGGCGCGCCGCCGAAGTGGTCCGCGAACCGCTGCGGCTCGATGGTCGCCGAGGTGACGATGACCTTCAGGTCGGGACGGCGCGGCAGCAGCTCGTGCAGGTAACCCAGGAGGAAGTCGATGTTCAGGCTGCGCTCGTGGGCCTCGTCGAGGATCAGCGTGTCGTAGCGCAGCAGCTGGCGGTCGCGCTGAATCTCGGCGAGCAGGATGCCGTCGGTCATCAGCTTGACCAGGGTGTGGTCGCTGACCTGGTCGGTGAACCGGACGGTGTAGCCGACCGTCTCGCCCAGCGGGCTGCCCAGTTCGTCGGCGATGCGCTGCGCGACGGTGCGCGCGGCCAGCCGCCGGGGCTGGGTATGCCCGATGGTTCCCCGGATTCCCCGGCCGGCCTCAAGGCAGATCTTGGGCAGTTGGGTGGTCTTGCCCGAGCCGGTCTCGCCGGCGACGACCACGACCTGGTTGGCGCGCAGCGCGTCGGCGATCTCCTGCCGCCGCTCGCTGACCGGGAGGTCGGGGAAGGCGATCGCCGGCACCGCGGCCCGCCGGGTGGCGACGAGTGCCTCGGCCTTCGCGATCTGCTCGGCGAATTGCCGCCGTACGTCGGGTTGCGCGCCCCGCAGGTTCCTCAGGCGCCTACCCAGGCGTGCGGCGTCGCGGGTGGTCAGACCGTCGAGGCGGGCGCGCAGTTCCGCGACGGACAATTCGGCCACTTTGGCCAGGATAGGCGCGGGCCGCATCGACCGTCGGCCGCCCTAGGGTGAACCCATGAGCCTCGTCACCTATGAGCTGGCCGACCACATCGCCACCATCACCCTCAACCGGCCCGAGGCTCGCAACGCCATCAACGGCGCCCTCCGCCGGGACTTGAATGCGGCGTGGGAGCGGTTCCGCGACGATCTGGACGCCTGGGTCGCGATCCTGACGGCCAACGGCGACGTGTACTGCGCGGGCGGCGACCTCAAGGACGGCGAGGGATCGGTCGGTACCTTCGGCGGCACCTTCTGGGAGAAGCCGACCATCAACTCCTTCGAATCCGGGATGGAGCTGTTCAAGCCGACCATCGCGGCGGTACACGGGCCGTGCATCGGCTACGGCGTGACCGGGGTGCTGTTCTGCGACTTCGTCATCGCCAGCACCGAAGCCAGCTTCTCCTTTCCCGAGGTGTCGATCGGGGTGCCGACCATAGTCGGGGCCATCCGGCTGCCCCAGCGGATCGGCTGGGCCAATGCCATGGAACTCCTGCTGACCGGTAAGCCGATGAGCGCGGCGCGGGCCAAGGAGGTCGGTCTGGTCTGGAAGCTGGTGGATCCCGACGAGCTGCAGGCCGAGGCCCGGGCGTGGGCGCGGACGCTCACCGAGGCCGCTCCCCTGGCGCAACGCGCCACCAAAGAGGTGGCGTGGCGCACGGCGAACATGGGCTGGATCGAGGCGGTCCGCTTCGGCGAGACCATGCGCAAGGTGGCCGGGGCGACCGAGGACGTCGCCGAGGGGCTGCGGGCGTGGGCCGAGAAGCGCAAGCCCCAGTGGCGCGGCCGCTAGCCGTCACAACACGGAGCGCAACCGGCACGACGGCAGCTTGACCGCGACAGATCGGTCAGGCCCTGCACCCAGCGGCTCCACGGGTGCGCACTGACCGCGGTTGTGAGGACGTGGTGGCGGACACCGCCGCGTTGCCCTTCACTGGTTGGGTGGGTGAGCGATTGCGCGCCGAACTCGGCCGGGTGCGTGATGGTGGTGGTCGCGGCGCCGACCACGCCGAGATCGCTCTCGGAGCGGGGCCGATCGGGCGGCGGCTGGAATCGTCGATCCGCGCGTTGACCGAGCATCGAGGCCCGCGGAGCAGCATCTGCCCGTCGGACGCCGCCCGGGCCGTGGGCGGCGAGAACTGGCGCGACTTGATGGCCGACGCCCGTGACGCCGCGCGGAAGCTGGCCAGATCGGGCGACGTGCAGATCACGCAGCGCGGCAACGTCGTCGATCCCGACGACGACTGGAGCGGCCCCATCCGCATCCGGCTGCCGCAGGCCGACAACCCTTGTGCTGCAAGATGATTCGGCGCGCCGAGGTGGTGGGGGCGCGGTAGCGCCAACCGCCGGGACCGCCGGGACCGGCGGTGTGACAGGATTTCCGCCATGAGTGCACGCAGATTTGGTCGTATTGTCGGTGTCTCGGTGGCGACGACCTGGGCAGCGCTGAGCGTCCCGGTCGCCCTCCCCACCGCCGCCGCCGATGCCTGCTCCGACGTCTCGGTGGTCTTCGCCCGGGGCACGCATCAGGAGCCCGGGCTGGGCAACATCGGCCAGGCTTTCGTGGATTCGCTCACCTCGCAGCTCGGCGGGAAGTCCGTCGACGTCTACGCGGTCAACTACCCGGCCAACGACGACTACCACAACAGCGCGAACGCCGGCTCCAACGACGCGAGCACCCACATCCAGGACACCGTCGCCAGCTGCCCGAACTCGAGGATCGTGCTCGGCGGGTACTCCCAAGGCTCAACGGTGATCGATCTGGCCACCAACGCGATGCCGCCGTCGGTCGCCGATCACGTCGCCGCCGTCGCGCTGTTCGGGGAGCCCAGCAGCGGGTTCTCGTCCATGCTGTGGGGCGGCCAGCCGCTTCCGACGATCAATCCGGCGTACGGATCCAAGACCCTCAGCTTGTGTGCCCCCGACGACCCGATCTGTTCCGGCGGCGGCAACATCATGGCGCACGTCTCCTACATCGACGCCGGGATGACCAACCAGGCCGCCACGTTCGCCGCCAACAAGATCAACCAGGGGCCGCCGGCGCGCGCCTGAACACGCCAGCCTTTCGCGCGCTCCCCTCGGCGCCGTTGCTTCTCGGCGCCCGCCGGCTGCGCGACGCGCTCCGCCTCGGTGCGCGTGTCGGCCCGGGCCGACTGCGTTGCCGCACGGTTGCGTTGCTCGGCGGTCTCGCACGCCTCTTGATCCCCCGCCGGGCGGCCGCCTGCGCTTTCTTGGCGGTCCTCGACCGCCTCGTCGCGGACGCCCTTCAGCCTGGCGTCGGCCTGTTCCTTCCTGGTCGCGTCTTCGCGTCCAGGTGCGCGGCGCGGCCCCAGCGCGCCGCTGCGTTCGGCGGGCGCCGTCCCGCGCTCCAACAGCGCGCCGCTGCGTTCGGCGGGCGCCGTCCCGCGCTCCACCAGGCCACCGATATCGCCGATCAAACCCGGCTGTGACCTGGGTCACCACCTGTTGGTTCGCCCGGATCGGCGCTCTCGGCGAGTGAATTGCCCAGCAGCTCAACGGAAGTCGCGCGCCGGACGGTATCGCGCTGCGCAGCGCGTTTCCGATCGGTTACCGTCGAAGGCATGTCCAAAGTCTCCGGTAACGACCCCATCGACGACGTCACCCCAGGCGACATCATCGCCGTCGACCGCGGCTCTGGTGAACAGCCTTACAAGGTGGTGTTCAAGGACGCCACCGAGGGCGGCTACCTCCTCACGTTCGAGGCCGGCGACGGGGAAACCTTCCAGCTCCACCTGGCCGCCGGTACGACGGTGACCCGATCGCTCGAGTCGAAATGGGAATCGGCGCAGAGTCCCACCCCGCGCACCGACGCGTAGACGGCGGCCCCTGGCGCCGCAATTCCTCGCACACCCAACGCGATCGCGGCGGGATGTGCCGCCCATCGGCGGAGTAAACGCGGCCTCCCGTTTTGGGCCCGTCCTGGGCGGGAATGCAACGCCCCAACGGAGGGAGCGGCGTGAGCTATCTGGGTTTCGCCAAGGAACAGCGCTGCGCAATCTGGGTGCCTGACTGACGCGCGCCGGCCCCGTCGCACTGGGCGCGAATCTTTCGTGAACCCTGTGGCGGGCGCCCGCCGCGAAGTAGTCTGCCCTCAAAGAATGCTGGTAGCCGACGGGCGGAAGGTCGGGGCATGCGGCTGGTCGTCGATCTCAACAAGTGCCAGGGCTACGCGCAGTGCGTCCCGCTGGCGCCCGACGTACTGCAGCTCGTCGGTGAAGAAGCGCTCGCCTACGACCCGAATCCCGACGATTCCGCGCGGCAGCGGGTATTGCGTGCGGCGGCTTCCTGCCCGGTGCAGGCGATCATCCTCGAAGTGGATCCGCCGTCGGACCGGGACACCGTATGAGCACGGGTTCGTTGGTCAGCCAGCTGGTCGACACGTTCAGAGCCGAGGGCCGGATCGTCATCGTGGGAGCCTCCCTGGCCGGCTTGCGCGCCGCGGAAGCGCTGCGCGAGAAGGGGTTTCGGGGCCAGTTGACCATCATCGGCGACGAGCCCCACGAACCCTACGACCGACCGCCGTTGTCCAAGCAGGTTCTGAAGGGCTGGGTGCCCGCCGACCACACCAAGCTTCCCCGCCTGCGTCCCGTCGACGCGCAGTGGCGGCTCGGCGTGGCGGCGGTGGGGCTGGACCGGTCCAATCGCCAGGTGTTGCTGGCCAACGGCGAGAAGGTCGACTACGACCGGCTGCTGATCGCCACCGGCACCAGGGCGCGGCCCTGGTTCAACCCCGAAGAGGCAGCTCTGGAGGGGCTGTTCACCGTGCGCACCTGCGACGACGCGGCGAAGCTGGCAGCGGCCCTGAAGGCGCGGCCGCGCCGGGTGCTCATCGTCGGCTCGGGTTTCGTGGGATCGGAGATCGCCTCGGTGTGCCGCGATCTCGATCTACCGGTGAGCGTCGCCGAGCGCGGCAAGGCACCCCTGACGGGCGCCCTGGGCGGCGTGATCGGCGACATCGCCGCGCAGATGCAGATCGAGGCGGGCGTCGACCTGCGCACCGGTGTCGCGGTCGACGGCCTCGACGGTGACGCCGACGGCCACGTCCGCGCCGCCCGCCTGTCCGACGGCACGGTGCTCGAGGTCGACGTCGTCGTGGCCTCACTGGGCTCGATCCGCAACGTTGAATGGCTCGAGGGGGCGCAGCTCGCGAGCGGATTTTGGGGGGTGGCCTGCGACGCCGGCTGCCGCGCGTTCGACATCAACGGCGTGGTGACCGACAACATCTTCGTCGCCGGCGACGTGGCGCGCGCCCCGCACGTGCTCTACGAGTACCAGTTCATGTCGCAAGAGCATTGGGACAACGCCGTTTTCGGTGCCGCGGTGGCGGCCAACAACATGATCAGCGTCGAGACGGGACGTCGGCCGCACCTGCCACTGCCCTCGTTCTGGTCCGGGCAGTTCGGCGTTAACATCAAGAGCGTCGGCGTGTGCTCGTTCGGCGACGAGATCGTCTTCACCCAGGGCTCGGTCGAGCAACGCCGCTTCGCGGCCGCCTACGGTCACCGGGGCCGCGTCGTCGGCGCGGTGACGTTCAACCACGGCAAGTGGCTGCCCTACTACGCCTCCCTCATCGAGCGATCCGCCCCGTTTCCGCCGCCGCCACCGGGCTACGACCGTCCCGCCATCTTCGAGCCGATGCCGGCCCGATTCCCCGACCCGCGCGAACGCACGGACATCCCCGACGTGGTGCTCACCGGGCACGACCCGACCTCGCGGGGCGCCGAATTCCGGCCCCGGATCCGCTGACGGGAGACGACATTGGACGCCGCGACCGCCTGGGCCGAAGCGATGAAGTTCGAGAACCGGCCGAACCCCTACCCGTATTTCGAAGAGCTGCGCAAGGCGCCGGTAGCCAAGGTCGCCGACAAGACCTACGTGGTCACCGGCTATCCCGAGTTGCTCATCCTGGCCCACGACCCGCGAATCAGCTCCGACATTCGCCGCAGCCCAGCGGATTTCGGCGTCGAGAAGCCCGACCCCGAGCCCGGCAGCGGACACATGCAGGCCTACGGCCGCGAGCCGAGCATCATCGTCTCCGACCCGCCCGATCACGACCGGGCCCGGCGCCAGGTCATGCGCCACTTCGGCCCCCCGCATTCCCCCGACGTCATTCCCGACATGGAACCGCTTGTCGTGCGGCTGGCCAACGACCTCCTCGACAAAACCAAGGCGCGCGGCGCCACCCGCGTGGACGTGGTGGAGGAATTCGCCTACCCGATCCCCGTCGCCGTCATCTGCAAGATCCTTGGCGTACCCGTCGAAGACGAGCCGATGTTTCACTCCTGGATCTTCGACTTCATGATGGGCCTCGACCTGGGTCCGGAGGGCGCCACCGAGGAAGGGCGCGCGCTCGCCGAGCGGGGCCGCGCGGGCACCGCCGCCTTGCTGGCGTATCTGGGCGACCTGGTGCGCAGGTATGCGACGAACCCGGGCGACGGCTTGCTGTCCAGTTTGCTGCACGATGACGGCCCGGACGGCCCGATGTCGTTGCAGGAGGCGACATCCAACGCGATGCTGCTGCTCGTGGCCGGTCACGACTCGACGGTCAACACCATCAGCAACTGCGTGATGACGCTGCTGCGCAATCCCGGCTCGTGGGAACTGGTTCGGCGGCGCCCCGAGCTCATTCCCCGCGTCATCGAAGAGGTGCAACGGCTGCAGTCGGCGGTGCAGTTCTTTCCCAGCCGCAGTGCGACCGCCGACATCGAGGTCGGCGGAACCGTGATCCCCGCCGGCTCGGCGGTGTATCTGATTTACGCCGCCGCCAACCGGGACCCGCGTCGGTTCGACAGCCCGGATCGCTTCGATCCGCTGCGGCCCGACAATGAGCATTTCGGTTGGGGCAGCGGCATTCACACCTGCATGGGCGGTCCGCTGGCGCGGCTGGAGGTCAACCTGGCGCTGGAGGTCTTCGTGCGTCGCGTCGACTCTCCGAAGCTGGTGGTCGACCCGCCGCCATACCGGCACAATCAGGTGTTCCGCGGGCCACGCCATCTCTGGGTGGACTTCGCGGCGATCGGTGATTGAACGGCCTACCGGCCGATCGTGACGGATTCACCGACGTGGATGACGCCACCGGTCACCACCGCCAGATATGCACCCGCGCACGGCTGAGCGCCGTGACCGCCCGTATCCCAACGGTTTTCGGCGGCGGGGGTGCGGAGCGCCTGCGCGGCGCGCGGCAGTGGGCCGTGCTCGAGCGTCGGTACGACGCAGCGCGACGTTGCCGTCAGGACACGCAGCCTCGCCTCGCCGACCGCGATCTCACCGCCGACCCAGTCGTTCTCCACATAGGGCGGGCAACCCGGCGGCGTCGCGACCACCAGGTTCGGGCGATACCGCAGGGCCTCGACGCCGATGTGTTCGAGCGTGGCGGTCGTGATCGCGTGCAGCGGGGCTTCGTCGGTGAACGAGTCGCCCGGCGTCGCCTGCGCGATCTCCAAGATGCGGCCGCCGACTTCGGCGTCCAGGCCCAGTTCGAGCAGCTGCTCGGGGTCCGGGCGCACCAACGTCGCGCCGTCGGCGCGCTGGGTGACCAGCCGGACCGATCGCCCCAACAGCTGCGAGAGCCGATCATCGATGCCAGGGTCGTCGGCCGCCACCCTCGTCCCGTCGGGCAGCTCGATGTGCACCCCGCCGTCGTGGCGGCTGGCCGTGCACTTCAACAGCTCGCGCCAGAGCCGGGCGTTCTTGGCGCTGGCCACGTGACCGGTAGTGGTGTCGAGGAGGGCAAGCCGGCGGTCCCCCTCGGCGCCGTGTTCGTCGACGAACATGCTCGGCACGGTCTCGCCGAGCATCGACTTCACCGGGTAGCGAAGCAGGCTCTCAACCCGCATCTCGCCCGCGGCTTGACCTGAAAAGGCCGTCGGCTGCTCCACTGGCTGTCCCCACCTAGCGACCCTGCCCGCATTGTCTGGATCAGACTATGCGGGCAGGGCGCGGAACTCAGGTGGTGGGTCTGAGGACGATCAGCCCGGGCAGTAGGTCGACTCCGCCGCGCTGACCCAGCCGGTCATGTCCGCGAACGAGAAGCCCTTCGCGCTCATGCCGGAATGCAGGTCGGCGGCGATCGCATCCGGCGTCTTGCCGGCCATCCGGTCGGCGCACACCGCGTGTCCCAGCGCGATCATGTCCGAGTCACTCGACGAGGGCCACGTGAACCCGAGGTTGTGCAATTTCGTCAAGTAGGCGTCGTCGGTGCTGTCGGCCGAGGCAATTGCGGTGCTCGCGGTCAGGGCAGCGCCAATCATCACGGGAATCGTCAGTTTGGCCAGCAAACGCGGTGCAAGCATTTCACGACCTTCTTTTCTTGTCGGTGTTGAGGGTGGGGTCAGTATATGAGTGGGCGGCGTGAACAGATATTAAAACTAAGAAAATTGCGGTGCCCGCACTACAGGTTGCCGGACCACTATTCCGTGGTCGTATTGCCAGCCCGATGGCGCTGTCCTGCAGCTGAACCGGCTTGGCGAGATCCAAAGTGAAAGGCACCTAGAGAGCGAAAGGCTGGCATTTCGGGTCGCCGATATAGCCAGATGATGCCGTGTTGGTGACGCGAGCGTTAGCGGCACGATAATTTCGAACTTCCTACCGACACCGACCCTAAAATGACGCACCAGCATACAAATATCATACGAAACAATTGACCGCGACATCTGTCGATATCGGACGCGTTTGTCGCCACGGAAAACGGGTGCACGACACCGTCAGTGTGGGAGCAGCCGCTGCTTCTGTTCGAGGAACTCGTCCTCCGTGATGATCCCCGCGTCCCGCAGGGAGGCCAGCTCGCGCAACTCGGCGGCGATGCTGGTGATGGGGCCAC
>NZ_LZJB01000591.1:0-10588 GCF_001666895.1 Mycobacterium sp. E3298 | reverse complement strand
CGGCTGCACCCGGTCGATGCCGGTGACCGTCTTCGGCGCCGACATCGCCTCGGTCACCGAGAAACCCGACTCCGCCGCGATCAACGGCTCGGCCGCGGCGACGGCGGCGGCGAACGCCGGCTCCTTGGCCAGCAGCTCGGCGCCCATCGCGGCCCACTGCGAGCCCTGGCCGGAGAAGATCCACACCGGCCCGCGATCGTCATGACCGGCCGCCGGCGCGAAAGGGGTTTCGCCGTCGGCGATTTCGCGCAGCCCGGCGATCAGCCCGTCGATGCTGTCCGCCGTCACCGCGGTGCGCACGGTCCGGTGCGCGCGTCGCCGCGCCAGGGTGTAGGCCAGGTCGGCGGCGGACACGGTTTCCCGGTGGTCGCACACCCACTCGGCCAGCCGCCGCGCCGTGTGGCGCAGCTCGTCGGCGGAGGTGGACGACAGCGGGAACAGTAGCGACCGTGCGCTTTCCGCGCCGAACCCGTCGACGTCGGGGTCGGGCGCCTGTTCGAGGACGGCGTGCACGTTGGTGCCCGACATCCCGAACGACGTCACCCCGGCCCGCCGCGGGCCTTCGCCCTTGTCCGGCCACGGCGTAACCTCCTGCGGCACAAACAATCCCGTTTCGATGCGGGCAAGTTCGTCGGGCAGGCGGGTGAAGTGGGCCATCGGCGGCACCACACCGCTCCGCAGCCCGAGCACCGCCTTGACCAATCCGACCGCGCCCGCCGCTGCCTCGGTGTGCCCGACGTTGCTCTTGGCCGATCCGAGCGCGACACGATTGCCACCGGCTCCGTAAACCTCGGTGAGACTGGCGAATTCGAGCGGGTCGCCCTTCGGGGTTCCGGTGCCGTGGGCTTCGACCATGCCGACGGTGGCCGGGTCGACTCCGGCCGCGTCCAACGCCGCCCGGTACACCGCGGCCTGCGCATCGGCGGACGGCGTCGTGATCGTCTCGGAACGACCGTCCTGATTGACCGCCGTGCCGCGGACCACCGCCAGGATCCGGTCGCCGTCGCGCACCGCGTCGGGCAGGCGCTTGAGCAGCACCACCGCACACCCGTCGGAACGGACGAACCCGTCGGCCGCGACGTCGAACGTGTGGCAGCGTCCGGTGGGCGAAAGCATGCCCTGCGCGGACGCCGACGCCGACACCCGCGGATCCAGCACCAGCATGGCGCCGCCGGCCAGCGCGAGATCACTCTCGCCGGTGTTCAGGCTCGAGCACGCCAGGTGGACGGCGAGCAGGCCGGACGAGCACGAGGTGTCGAGCGTGATCGCCGGGCCCACCAGGCCCAACCCGTAGGCGATCCGGCCGGAGGCCATGCTGAACGGGGTGCAGGTGTAGCCGTAGGCGTCCTCCATCACACCCGCGTCGCCGCTGATCAGCGTGTAGTCCTGCTGGCACATCCCCACGAACACCCCGGTCCGCGAGCCGCTCAACGACGGCGGCGCGATGCCCGCGTGCTCGATCGCCTCCCACGACGTCTCGAGCAGCAAGCGGTGCTGCGGATCGATCGCGGTCGCTTCGCGTTCGCCGAAGCCGAAGAAGGCGGCGTCGAAACCGCCGGCGTCGTCGATGAAGCCGCCCCAACGTGACACGGACCGGCCGTGCACCCCGCGCTCGGGGTCGTAGTGGTCCTCGACGTCCCACCGGTCGGGCGGGATCTCGGTCACCAGGTCGTCGCCCCGCAGCAACGCTTGCCAGAACGCGTCGGGCGAGTCGATCCCGCCCGGAAGCCGGCATCCCATTCCGATGACCGCAATGGGGGTGACCCGTGGTTCCATCGCCGCTCAACCTCGTCTCAGGCCAACCGGCGATGCTGCGAGTATCACCGGCATCAGTGCAATTGAGAGGGCGCAGCGCAGCGTCGCTCGCGCCCCCCAACCCGAGCGGGTTTCGACGCGGAACCCAACGAAGCGCCAAGCTTAGACGCTCGAAGCAATCGGGGTGGGTCGAATAGGGGATTTCGGCCGGTGCCGCCCCGTCGCGAGCCGGTGAACTGGTGTTTTCGGCCGCAGCCGGGGGCCGGTCGCCCGGTTGCGCAATACCCCCTTGGGGTATAGCGTGCATGAGAGTATCCGAGCCACGAAGCGGGGATCAAGTGACACACACGGCGCTGGGGGCGGTCGGGCACGCGTTGGCGGTTGCCGGGTCGATGACGTGGGAAATTCTGTGGGCGCTGATCCTGGGCTTCGCCCTGTCGGCGGTGGTGCAGGCGGTGGTACGGCGCTCGACCATCGTCTCGCTGTTGGGCGACGACCGGCCGCGCACGCTGGCCGTGGCCGCGGGGCTGGGTGCGGCCTCGTCGTCCTGCTCCTACGCCGCGGTCGCCTTGGCCCGCTCGCTGTTTCGCAAAGGCGCCAGCTTCACCGCCGCCATGGCCTTCGAGATCGGGTCGACCAACCTGGTCGTCGAGTTGGGCATCATCCTGGCCCTGCTGATGGGCTGGCAGTTCACCGCCGCGGAGTTCGTCGGCGGGCCGCTGATGATCGTGGTGCTGGCGGTGTTGTTCCGGTTGTTCGTGCGGTCACGCCTGATCGACGCCGCCCGCGCGCAGGCCGAGCGGGGCATCGCCGGATCGATGGAGGGCCACGCCGCCATGGACATGTCGATCCAGCGGCAGGGTTCGTTCTGGCGACGGCTCTTCTCCGGAGAGGGCTTCACCTCGGTTTCGCACGTGTTCGTGATGGAGTGGCTGGCGATCCTGCGGGATCTGGTTCTGGGCCTGTTGATCGCCGGCGCGATCGCGGCGTGGGTGCCCGCAGCGTTCTGGCGCGGCTTCTTTCTGGCCGACGACCCGGGCCTGTCGGCGCTATGGGGACCGATCGTGGGACCGGTCGTGGCGATCGTCTCCTTCGTCTGCTCGATCGGCAATGTGCCGCTGGCCGCGGTCCTGTGGAACGGCGGCATCAGCTTCGGCGGGGTCATCGCGTTCATCTACGCCGACCTGCTCATCCTGCCGATCCTGAACATCTACCGTAAGTACTACGGCACCAAGATGATGCTGACCCTGCTGGGCACGTTCTACGCCTCGATGGTGGCGGCCGGCTATCTGATCGAATTGCTCTTCGGCGCAACCAAACTCATTCCCACCCAGCGGAACGCGACCGTCATGGAGGCGGCCATCTCGTGGAACTACACGACGTGGCTCAACATCGCCTTCCTGGCCGTCGCGGCGGTGCTGGCCATCCGGTTCGTCACCTCCGGCGGCATGCCCATGCTGCGGATGATGGGCGGTTCCCCCGATGCCGAGCATGAGCACGACTGCCACCACGACCACGGCCAGCAACCTCACTAGCCCGATTGCCCAGAACCGCATCCACCGGCGATGATGCTCCGAAGCGATCGGCAACGGTCGAGAAGGAGTGGCTGAAAGATGACGGACATGTCGGCCGATCACGGCCCCCGGCCCCGCGTCCTGCTCCTCTACTACACGTTCACCGGGCAGGTGCTCGCCGTGCTCGAAACCGCGGGTGAGGTGTTCAGCGAACGGGGGTGGGAGGTGCACCGCGCCGCGATCACCTTCACCGATCAACGGTATTCGCAGCGGTTCAGCGTCTTTCCGTTGCGGCACGCGGCGCTCGACCTCCTGAGCGTGCTGCCCGCCCAGCTGCGGCGGGCGACGGGTGAGATCGAAACCCCGGACGAGGTGCGAAACGCCGCCTACGACCTGATCTGCATCGGTTCCTCGACATGGTGGTTCACCATGAACATGCCGATGCGAACCTTCCTGAAGTCAGACGAGGCGCGAAAGCTGCTCGCCGGCAAGCCCTTCGCGGCGTTCGCCGTCTGCCGTCGCTATTGGCGCGGCAATTTCGCGGCGGTCCGCAGGCTGGGCGAGAAGCAGGGCGGTCGCTACCTGGGCGGGGTCCATTTCGAGTACCTGGGCGGCCAGATCGCCTCCGGACTCTCGCTGATGAGCTACCTGCGGTCGGGCCGATACCGGGATCGGTATTTCGGGTTGCGCATTCCGGCGACCAATATCCAGCCGCACCAGCTGGAGCAGACCCGGATCTTCGCCCGCTCGCTCGCCGATCGACTGGCCGCCCGCAGCGCGGCGTCCTGACTCAGTTCAGCCGGATGGTGTGCATAGACACCCCGGCGGCCGGCAGCCGCGCCAGCAGCGCATCGCCCATCGCCGCCGCCGGGGTGAGCACTCCCGTCAGGTCGCTGAGTCGATCACGGTCAAGCGCCAGCGCAAGACCGCTCTCGCCGAGGAGGACTCCGGTCGCGTCGTACGCGTCGCGCTGCTGCGCGAAGGTGCCCAGGTAGCGGGCGCCGGAGGCCGTCGTCGTGTAGGTCTCGACCACGTAGTGGCCGCGCTCCCGCATCGCCTCGCCGGGGCCGGTGCCCGGCTTCGCGAGGGGCGCCAGCCACCGCCGCGGCACCCGCCTGAAGTGCCTGGTGCCGACCGCCCACCCGGCCGCCAGCGCCCCCGCGACGGCCGCGGAAGCGACCGGCGCCGCGAACGACCTGCCGAGGCTCATGGTCTCCGAGTAACGGAATCGCCTGCCGTAGGCCCAGTGCTGTAATGCGTTGCTGCGCCGAACTATTCGCGTGTTGTGGGGCCCCCAGACGAGCGGGCCCAGCCAGAAGCCGGCGAGCTCGGGCGCGATCCGGCCGCCCGCGTGCCACGGGAAGTCCCGTTGCCTGCCGAGATCGGGTTCGGCCCTTCGGTCTGTGGTCAGGGTGTACGGGTCGTTCATCAGGCGACGGGCTTGCGGGTCGCCGGACGCCGTGCGCATGGATTCGAATTCCGAGGCGACCGTGCCCCCGGAACCGCCGCCCTGGAAGAAGGAGCGAAACACGAAGGTGGTGTCGCAGAGTTCCCCGGCGCCGTCGCGGGCCGCCCGCCGATATAGCTGATAGACGTTGAGATCCGAAGGCATGGAGGCGAATCCGCACGAGACCACGATCCGCGCGCCGGTTTCGACGGCCTGCTGGTGGTATCGGTCGATGCTGTCGCGGACGAACATCACCTCCCCGGTGAGGTCGGCGTAGTCCGTCCCGGCCTTGACGCAGGCCGCCACCACCGGCAGTCCGTAATTGGTGTACGGACCGACCGTCGTCAGCACCACCCGGGCGCGGGCCGCCATGGCGTCCAGCGTCGACGGGTCCGACACGTCCGCCACGATCAGCGGCCAATCCCGTGCGGCCGGGCCGAGCGCGCCGCGGGTCGCCGCCAGCCGGTCCCGGGAGCGCCCGGCCAGCGCGACGCGGGCCGCACCGGCCGCGCCGGCCAGGTAGCGGGCCGTCAACCCGCCGGAAAATCCCGTGGCGCCGTACACGACGATGTCGAAGTCGCGCTCGGTTGGGCTCATCGCCGGATCTCCTCACCCGCTCCTCGGCGAAGAGCGGTTCAGCGACCGTATCTCGTCACCCGACGGGCGTGGGTCGCGTCCGGGAAAATCGGATCCGGTATGAGCCGACGGGTCCCGGGACCCGCCTGGCGCAGGGCATTTCATCGCGTGCGTCCGAACCGTCCGGTGCGCCGGGGCCTTTCAGGAGCGGCCGGCGAGCTTTTCGCGCAGGCGGCGGTTGACCGGTTCGGGCAGTAGCTCCGACACGTCGCCCCCGAATGTCGCGACCTCCTTGGCCAACGACGACGAGACGAACGAATACCGTGGTGTCGTCGCGACGAAAAAGGTGTCCACCCCGGCGATGTGCTTGTTCATCTGCGCCATCTGCAGCTCGTATTCGAAGTCGGTGCCGGTGCGCAGGCCCTTCACGATCGCGGTCATCCCCCGCGACCTGACGAAGTCGACCACCAGACCCTGTCCGGCCTCGACGCGCAGGTTGGGCAGATGGGTGGTCGACTCGTTGATCATGGCGATCCGCTCGTCGAGGTCGAACATGCCCTTCTTCGCGGGGTTGGACAGGATCGCCACCACCACCTCGTCGAACTGGGCCGAGGCGCGTTCGAAGACGTCGATGTGCCCCAACGTCACCGGGTCGAACGAGCCCGGGCATACCGCGCCACTCATGACGCGCGCCGGCGACGATGCAGAACAACGAGATGAGAAGGAGCGGCGCACATGACGAAAGACGCTACACGCCGGCCTCACGGCCGCTCGGCCATCTCCAACCGGGTGTCCCCGTACACGCGTGGCGGCCGCACGGACCAGCCGGCCGGCCAGGTCAACGGCGTACCGCTGGCCGCGCGCTCCACCACCGCCACGGTTCCGGAGTGCGCCCAACCGTGGGCGACCAGGGCGGCCAACACGGCCTCCACCTCGGCGGCCGCCACGTCGTAGGGCGGGTCCGCCAGGACGAGGTCGACGGGGTTCGCGGCTCCGGCGGCCAGGACGGCGGCGACCGCGCCGCGGCGCACCGTCGCGCCCGCCAAACCCAGGGCGTCGATATTGCGCGCGATGACGGCCGCGCTGCGCTGATCGGACTCCACGAACAGAGCCGAGGCCGCCCCCCGCGACAGCGCCTCCAATCCCAATGCGCCCGAACCGGCGTAGAGATCCAGCACCGCCGCGCCCGTCAGGTCTTTTCGCGCGGTCAGGATGTTGAATAGCGATTCACGCACCCGGTCGGTGGTCGGCCTGGTCCCGCGCGGCGGGACGGCGATGCGCCGGCCGCCGGCCACGCCGCCGATGATGCGGGTCACGTGCCCACGCCTACAGCAGCGTCGACCAGTAGTCCCAGAACCGCGCCATGATCAGCAGGAACACCGCGGTGAACCACAGCGCGACGATGGACCACCGCCACTGGTACAGCACCCAGCCCACACCGCGTCCGCGGCGCTGCAGCGCCGGGCGCCACACGATCGACGCGACGACGACCAGCAGCGTGACGGTGGCCGCCCAGACGACCATGCAGTACGGGCACAACGCGCCGATCGTGTAGAGGCTCTCGTAGATCAACCAGTGCACGAACGCCGCGCCGGCGAGCAGCCCGATCGTCAACCCGATCCAATACCATTGCGGCAACGACACTTTCGTCACCGCCAGCAGCCCGGTGACGACCACCACGGTGAAGGCCACCAGGCCGAGCAGCGGGTTGGGAAAACCCAGCACCGACGCCTGCGGGGTGACCATCACCGAGCCGCACGACAGGATCGGGTTGAAGTTGCACGACGGCACATACGCCGGGTTGAGCAGGAGGTCGATCTTCTCCACGGTCAGCGTTGCGGAGGCGGCCAGGCCGATCACGCCGGCGATCAGCACCCACCACGCGCTGGCCGCCGGTACGCGCGCTTCCTGAGGCGATTCCGCTGTCAGGTCGGCGGTTTGGGTCGACACCGGGTGATCAGGCGGCCGGGGGGGCGGTGGCGCCGTCGATGCCCGGCACGTCGCCCACGATGCTCTTGATCTTGGCCACCAGAGCGTCCGGTGTGGACGGGTCGTAGTCGTCGCCGTTGATCTTGATGGTCGGCGTGGCGTTGATCTTCGCGGCCGACGCCTCGCCGGTGACCTTGGCGATGTACTTGCCGCTGTTGATGCAGTCGGGCACCTTGCCCACGACGCCGGCCTCGCGGGCGAGCTCGATCAGCCGGGCGTTGTCGGGGAAGCTGGTGCCGCGTTCGCTGGGCTGCAGGTCGGTGGTGTACAGCGCGGTGTGGAATCGGCGGAACGCGTCGATCGACTCGTCGGCCACGCACAGGGCCGCGGCCCCCGCCCGCGACGAGTAGTTCTGGTTCCTGGCGTTGTCCAGGATCGACACCATGGAGTAGTCGGCCGCGATGGCGCCGACGTCGATCAGCCTGGACACCGTCGGACCGAAGGTCCGCTCGAAGTTGCCGCAGGCCGGGCAAAGGAAGTCCTCGTAGAACGTCACCACGGCCTTGGGGTTGTTGGTCCCGGGCTGGGTGACCAGCTTGCTGGAGGTCACCCGCACGGTGTCGCCCGCGCCGATGGCGGCGGTCTTCTTGTGGTGCGTGACCACGATGTAGGAGACCAGCGCGACCAGGAAGATGACGACGACGGCGGTCCCGCCGATCTGCACGAGTCGGCCCGATTTACCGTCGGCCGCCTTCATGTCAAAGCGCGGTTTGGATTTGTCGGCCACAGTTGCGCGATCCTTCGGTAATCGGGTGGTCGTTCGTGGGCGCCTCTAGATTACCGGCGCCGACGGCGCAACAGATCAGACCCGGCTCAGGTGGGCCCGCAGAGCCGAGATCAACTCCGTGGTCGCGGCGGCGCTGCCGCCGCCGAGCTGGAACAAGTTGACGAAGCCGTGCGTCAGCGATCCCATGCACCGCAGATCGACCGCGGTCCCGGCCGCCCGCAGCGCCTCCGCGTAGCTCTCGCCCTCGTCGCGCAGCGGATCGAACCCGGCGACCGCGATCAGGGCCGGTGCCAGCCCGGCCAGCGACTCGGCCAGCAGCGGGGATACCCGGGGATCCGCCCGGTCGACGCCCGAGCCGCGCAGGTACTGGGACTCGAACCAGTCGATGTCGCGTTTGGTCAGCAGGAAGCCGCGGGCGAACAGGCCCAGGGAACGGGTCTGCGAGGTGAAATCGGTCCGCGGGTAGATCAGCCACTGCAGCACCGGGGCGGGGGCACCCTCGTCGCGCGCCTGTTGGCAGACGACGGCCGCCAGGTTGCCGCCCGCGCTGTCCCCGCCGACCGCGACCCGGCCGGGCGCGGCGCCGAGTTCCTCGGCGTGGTCGTACGCCCATCTGAAGGCCGCGTAGGCGTCCTCGACTGCGGCCGGGGCCGGGTGCTCGGGGGCCAGCCGGTAGTCGATGGACAACACGTGGATGCCGGCGTCGCGGCACGTCAGCCGGCACAGCGCGTCATAGGAGTCCAGGTCGCCGATCGACCACCCACCGCCGTGGTAGAAGACCAGCATCGGCGCGGACGCGCCGTTGGCGGGACGGTAGTGCCGCGCCGGGATCTCACCCGCGGGTCCGGGCAGCGTCAGGTCACGGACGTCGACGTGGATCTGCGGCCCGGGAAGCTCCAGCAACATCTGCCGTAACTGAGCGCGGGACGCGGCCGCGTCGTCGTCGACCACCAGGCCGTCGATGCCGACGGCGCGCAGGCCGGAGAGCATCAGCTGAAGCGTGGCGTCCAGCGTGTTGCCGTCGATGGTCACCGAGCGGCCGCCGAACAGCGCGCGCTTGGCGGGGGTCGGGATCCACGGGATGACCTTGACACCGATCGTGGAGACGGCGCCCTGCATGCGACTGGTCAGGCGCATGGGCGCGTGTTTGACGCCGAGATGGAGGTCCGGCGCGGGCACGCTCTTGGTCATGGGCACTCCCTGTACATAACGTGGCGACGCTCGACGACGGACGATTTTTCGTTCCGCACCGTCTCGGACTCTTCCGGTGTTCGGCGGCCACCGAGCGGGTGCGGTCGGTGGCCGCGCTGCGCGTCCGGGTACCGGCTGGACGGGTGGCCCGCTCCGGTGAGCCGTGTGCCAACTCTACGTGGTGACGAATATCCCAAAAAGAAGACCGGGGTCCAGACCACCGCGGCCCGGCCCGGTGTCGCTGAGGTGGTATTTTCCAGCTCGGTAATATCGTGATCCCCAAGCCGGTAACCGCCTCACGGATTGCGAGCAGCTTCGACGTGTTCGATTTCGAACTCAGCGCCTGGAATTCAGCGCCGATGGAATGGCGTCGATCTCCTC
Source organism: Mycobacterium sp. E3298 (assembly GCF_001666895.1). Classification (NCBI taxonomy): domain Bacteria; kingdom Bacillati; phylum Actinomycetota; class Actinomycetes; order Mycobacteriales; family Mycobacteriaceae; genus Mycobacterium; species Mycobacterium sp. E3298. Next base: position 1,008 of record NZ_LZJB01000591.1, on the reverse strand, counting down.
GCTTGATGGCGCCCGGTTGGGCCCACGAAACTTCAATTCCACAGGCAGGTGAATGACATTGGCTGGCGAGTCGGGCGCTGCCGTGCCCTCGATAGCTCTTAATGACGAAAACACGATGCCGGTGCTGGGCTTGGGCGTCGCTGACCTGTCCGAGGACGAGACGGAACGGGCGGTCTCCGCGGCGCTGGAGATGGGCTGCCGCCTGGTCGACACCGCGTCGGCCTACGGCAACGAGGCCGCCGTCGGCCGTGCCATCGCGGCCTCCGGGATCCCCCGCGCCGAGCTGTTCGTCACCACCAAGCTGGCCGCCGCCGACCATGGGTTCCTGCGGGCCGAGGAGGCCTGCAAGGAAAGCCTGGAGCGGCTCGGCCTGGAGTACGTCGACCTGTACCTGATCCATTGGCCGGTGCCGTCGCGCGGTGAGTACGTGAACTCGTTCGGCGGGCTGATCCAGTGCCGCGGGAACGGGCTGGCGCGCTCGATCGGTGTCTCGAACTTCACGGAGCAGCACGTCACCGACGTCATCGACCTGACCTTCGTCACCCCGGCGGTCAACCAGGTCGAGCTGCACCCGCTGCTGAACCAGGCCGACGTCCGCAAGACCAACGCGGAGCACAACGTTGTCACCCAGGCCTACACACCGCTGGCGCTCGGCAAGCTCACGGACAACCCGACGGTGACCTCGGTCGCCGGCGAGTACGGCAAGACGCCGGCTCAGGTGCTGCTCCGGTGGAACCTGCAGCTGGGCAACGCGGTGGTCTTCCGGTCCGCCAACCCCGAGCACATCGCCGGCAACCTCGACGTGTTCGACTTCGAGTTGGCCGCCGACCACATGGACGCGATCAACGGGCTCAACGACGGCACCCGGCTGCGCCCGGATCCCAACACCTTCGAGGGCGCCTGAGCTAACCCGCCGGGCAGGTGGCGGCCGCCTGGCGGAGCACACCGGTCGACGCCTGGTCCACCGGCAGCGCGTAGCCGCGCAGCACGGCGATGAACTGCATTGCG
>NZ_LZJB01000590.1:0-15977 GCF_001666895.1 Mycobacterium sp. E3298 | reverse complement strand
TGAACTCCGTGGGCCAGGATCCCGCACCCAGGCCCAGATCGAACCGGCCCTCGGATGCGTCGGACAGGGTGACGGCCTGTTTGGCCAGCACGGCGGGATGGCGAAACGCGTCGCACAGCACCAGGTGGCCGATCCGCAGTCGCTCCGTCTTGGCCGCCACCCAGCCGGCAATCCCCATTGCTTCCCAGATGCTTTCGTCGGGCAACCCCGGCGCCTCGAGGTGATCGATGAACGCCAGGCCGTCGAAGCCGCTGTCCTCGGCGTGCCGGGCCCGCTCCACGATGTCGGCCGCCGACAGCCGAACCTGCGGCAGGAACAAATACCACTCGACCATGCGCCCACCTATGCGTCTATTCCCGTGCGATTGCGGACCGGGCCGCTAGTTTACTATTTTTATTATGTTAGGGGTCTTATGGATGTTGGACTGAACGCGGAGCAGCTGTCGCTGCGCGAGACCGTGCGCGACATCCTGCGTGCCGAGTGCCCGCCCGACTCCGCCCGGCAGGCGATGACGGATCCGGAGCGGTGGCGGACGCTGTGGAAGACGGTCGTCGACCTCGGTTGGACGGAATTGGCCGCCCCGGGGACCGGCGACTACGGACCGGTTGAGCTCGCGCTGGTGCTCGAGGAATGCGGTGCGGCCATCGCGCCGATCCCGCTGTTGAGCAGTGTCGGGCTGGCCGCCGGCGCGTTACGCGACGCGGGCCTCGACGCGGTTCTCGACGACATCGCCGGCGGCGTGGTCGCCACCCTGGCCGTGCACGCCAAGGGATCTCGGCTGCCCGGGGCGCCGATGACGCTGCGCGCCGGGCGCCTGCGCGGACGGGCGGTCGCGGTCCCCAACCTGTCGCGCGCCGAGCTGCTCGTCACGCTGGCGCGGGCCGACACCGCCCCCGATGGCGCCGTGGTGGCGGTCGCGCGCTGCGGCGACGGGGTGACCGTCATCCCCGGCGAGTCGACCGACCCCGCGCAGCCGCTGGCAGACGTCGAGGTCGACGCCGAGCCGCTGGCCATCGCACCGGTCGACACCGAGCGAGCGTTGACGGCGCCGTTGGTGGCCGCGGCCGCCGACCTGGTCGGCACGGCGAGCGCCGCCTTGAACCGGGCCGTCGAGCACGCGAAGACGCGCCGCCAGTTCGGCACGCCGATCGGCGCGTTCCAGGGGATCAAGCACGCTTTGGCCGACAACTACGTCGGGCTGGAGCGCGCCCGCAGTCTCACCTACGCCGCGGCGGCCCGGCTGGGCGACCCGACCACGGCGCCCGCGGAAGCGTGGACCACCGCGGCGCTCGCCAAGGCGGCGGCCGGCGATGCGGCGGCCACCTGCGCGAGAACCGCGGTGCAGGTGCACGGGGCGCTCGGGCAGACCTGGGAGCACGACGCCCACCTCTACGTCCGGCACGCATGGCAGGCCGCCGCGATGCTGGGCGACAGCCGCGCCCTGTACCACGAAGTGGGACGCCGTTTCGCGGGCGGCGCGGCATGACCGGGGTGGTCGAAGAATTCGGCGCCTGGCTGACGGACTTCCTGCCGAACGACTATTACGAAAACTACCGCGAGTACCGCTGGGATCTGCCGCTGCGGCGTGATTACCAGCGGGCGGCCTTCGAGGCCGGATGGATTCAGCCGACCTGGCCGAAAGAACACGGCGGTCGATCGCTGGGCCTGCGCGACGCGATGGAGGTTCGGCTCGAGGCGGCGATGCGCTCGGCGCCCAAGCTGCCGAACATCGCGGGTCCCAACGTGGCCGCGCCCGGCATCCGCCAGTTCGGCACCCCGGCGCAGATCGAGCGGTTGCTCGTCCCGCTGCTGCGCGGTGAGGAATGGTGGGCGCTGGGCATGTCCGAACCGGAGGCCGGGTCGGATTTCGCCGGTCTGCGCACACGCGCCGAACGCGATGGGGACAGCTTCCGGGTTAACGGCCACAAGATCTGGACCACCCAAGCCCATGAATCGCGGTGGTGCACACTGTATGCCCGCACCGACCCGGAAGCCCCGAAACACCGCGGGATTTCCTGCCTGATTCTCGATCTGCACTCGCCCGGGGTGCGGATCGAGCCCATCCGGATGGCGTCGATCTCCGACGAGACGTTCTGCGAGGTCTTCCTCGACGACGTCGAGGTGCCTGCGGACAACCTGCTGGGTCCATTGCACGGCGGGTGGAACGTCGCCCTGTCGTCGCTGCACCATGAACGCCAGATGATCTGGATCATGAACTGGGTCGAGATCAAGCGAGGGCTCGAGTCGGTGCGCAACGCGCAGCCGACCGCGGACATCTGCGCGGAACTCGGTTCCCTGCTCGCCGACGCCGAGGCGTTGCGGGCCACCGGGTACCGCGCCCTGGGCAACGAACTCGCCGGACGACCGAGCCCCGAGGCCGACTCCATGAAACTGCTCGGATCCGTTACCTTGCAGCGTGTTTGGGATCTCGCCGCGGCTGCGCAAGGAACGCAATCGCTGAGCGACCCGGATCTGCTCTTCGAACGCCAGGACGCGCTTGCCGCGACCATCTACGGCGGGACATCGGAGGTCCAGCGCAACATCATCGCCGAGCGGGTGCTCGGGCTGCCGAAGGGATGACAACGATGGATTACGACCTCGGCGACGACGCCGCACAACTGCGGAATCACCTGCGCGAGCTCGTGGCCAACCACATCCCCGCCGACTTCTTGGGCGCCTGCACCGAGAACCCCCGGGATCTGGCCACCACCGAGACCTTCTGCAAACTGCTGGCGGCCGAGGGACTGCTGGCGCTGGCCTGGCCGAAAGAGCATGGCGGCGGCGGGGGTTCGGTCTGGCAGCAGACGGTGCTGCGCGAGGAGATGTGGGCCCAGCACGAACCACGTGGTCCCCAGTACATGGGGGTCAACTGGGTCGGCCCGGCGTTGATGCGCTACGGCACGGCCGAACAGAAGGCCAGGCACCTGGCGGCCATCGCCGCGGGAGATGTGATCTGGTGCCAGGGCTTCTCCGAGCCCGAGGCCGGTACCGACCTCGCCTCGTTGCGCACCCGCGCCGTGCCGGACGGGGACGGTTGGCGCATCACCGGCCAGAAGGTGTGGACGTCCTATGCGCTGATGGCATCCTGGTGTGTGCTGGCGGCGTGCACCGATCCCGAGGCGCCAAAGCCCAAGCGGCTCACCCTCTTTCTGATTCCGATGGACCGCCCCGGCTTTACCGTCCGGCCGATCGGGTCGATGCTGGGACCACATCACCTCAACGAGATGTTCCTCGACGACGTGCAGGCGCTTCCCGGCGACGTCCTCGGCGAGGTCGGCGACGGCTGGCGGGTCATGCGCGAGGCGCTGGCATTCGAGCGCGTCGGCATCGCCCGCTACGCGCGCTGCGAATCATTGCTCGACCGGATGAGCACCCAGCTCGGGGACGACTGGTCCACGCTGCCCGAGTCGCTCCGCTCCCGCTGGGTCCGGGCGCTCGTCGATCTTCGGGTGGCCCGGTTGCTGGCTTACCGGGCGGTGTCGTTGCAGGACGACCCGGCGGCGGGCGCCGCGGCCAGTGCCGCCCGCATCGCCACCACGACGTGCGACCAGCAGGTCGCCGAGCTGCTCTTCGACGTGCTGGGCCCGATAGCGCTGGACAGTGGCAGCGGCGCCGCGCTGCACGGGGCAATCGAAGACCATTGGCGGTACGCACAGGCCGCCACCGTGGCGTCGGGCACCATCGAAGTGCAGAAGATGTTGGTGGCCCGCGACGTGTTGGGAGAGCACCGGTGAAAACTGATCTGCCACAAGACATCAGCGACTTCGCCGCGGTCGCGGCCAAGCGGTTCGCCCGGCTGGGCGGCCCGCAGGCGGCGTTGCGCGCCGAGACCGACGACACCATCCGGGACGCGGCGCGCGCGGCCCTCACCGAGGTCGGTGCGTTCGAGCTCGATGTGCGGTCGGCACCCGACGACCTGCTGGCCGCCGCCGTGCTGTGCCGGGCCGCCGGCGCGATGGTGTTGCCCTATCCCCTCGTCGAGGAGCTGCTCGCGATCGACGGCGCCCGCCTGGCCCTGGTCAACCCCGAGGCGCCGCGCATCGACCACGGCGACCTACCGGGCGACTGGATCGCCGCCGACCTGGACGGCAACCGCTACCCCCCGGAGCCGGCGTCGCGGACCAGCGCCAAACTCGGCCCGTTCCTGGTGCCCGCTTCCCTCGGCGCACCCGATGGAATCGTCCCCGCCGACGACATTAACCTTCATCTCGTGCTGGGATCATGGCGGATTCTGGGATCCGTTCAGCAGGCGCTGCACATCGTCACCGATCATGTGCGCGCCCGCGTGCAGTTCGGTAAGCCGCTGGCCGATTTCCAGGCGGTCAGGTTCGCCGTCGCGGAGGCCGCCGTCGCCGTGCGCGGGCTGCACGAGTTGGCCAAATACACCGTCTGCCGGCCGGAGTCGCTACCGCTGCCGGTCCGCTCGGCTGATGCACTCGTCCTGCGGCTCAAGGCATCCGACACCGCGCGTCAGGTGCTGCGCACCTCCCATCAGCTGCTCGGCGCCTTGGGTTTCTGCGATGAGTCCGACGTCAGCGTGCTCGACCGTCACACGCAACCGCTGATCCGTTTGCCGCTGGGCGCCGAGGCGCTCGCGTTGCGACTGATTCCCGGTGTCCCGGATGGCTCGTTGGAGACACTGTTCAGCGGGCCGGTATCGGCGTGAGCGCCACCGAACCGATCGCGGCCGAAGGGGCGGCCAACCCGTTAGCGGACGGAATCCCGTTCGGCGCCAAGCTTTCCGAGCTCGCCGAGGAGCGCGGCGACGACACGGGCGTAACCATCGTCGCCCTCGACGGCACCACGAAGTCGCTGACGTTCGGTGAGCTGGACGCGCGCGCCAACCAATGGGGCCGCGCGCTTTCCGCAAAAGGTGCCGGAACCGGTTCCCTTGTCGCCCTGGCGATCCCGAACTCGATACACCTGGTCCTGGCCACACTGGGCTGCTGGAAGATCGGCGCCGTTCCAGTTCCCATGCACTGGGACCTGCCCGAATGGGAGCGCGATCGGGTACGCGAGGTGATCGATCCCGCCGTCGTCGTCGACGAGGTGAGCCGCTGGCGCCTGGATGCCCAGGCCGGTGCCGAGTCCGCTGAGGCTCTGCCCGACGCCATCTCCCCCAACGCCAACGGCATCTGCAGCAGCGGGTCGACCGGCATACCGAAAGTCATCCTGAGCCTGGCGCCCTCGCTGTGGACCCCCCAACACGGCGAGCCCTTCCTGTCGAACTGGACGCCCGTCGCCCAGCCGCAGACCATCATGGTGCCCGCGCCGATGTACCACACCAACGGGTTCGCCACCTTCTTCTTCCTGCTGGCCGGCGACCATCTGGTGATACTCGAAAAGTTCGATGCTGCCCTGGCTTTGGATGTCATCGAACGCTTCCGGATCACCAATTTCACGGCCACGCCCACAATGCTGGCGCGCATAGCGGCCCGGCCCGACGTCCGGGAGCGCGACTTGTCCAGCATCGTGTTCATTCTGCAGGGCGCCGCTGTCATGCCGCCGTCGCTCATGCACACCTGGTTCGAACTGCTGAGCCCGCAGCAGATCGTGTCGGCGTACGGCATGACCGAGAACCTCGGGCTCACCGCATTGCGGGGCGACGAGTGGCTCGCCCACCCGGGTAGCGTCGGCCGCGGTTTCCGGGAAACCGAGATCCGGATTCTCGACGCCGGAACGAAACCGCTCGGGCCCGGCGAACACGGCGAGATCTACCTGCGCGCACCGATGAGCGCGGGGTCGCGCTATATCGGCGGCGCGGCGCCGCTACCGACCACCGAAGACGGCTTTCGCTCCGCCGGCGACATCGGCTACCTGGACGAGGACGGTTATCTCTACATCGTCGACCGCCGCGTCGACATGATCATCACCGGCGGTGCCAATGTCTTTCCGGCGGAAGTAGAGTCGGCTCTGGCGGGTCATCCCGACATCGCCGACGTCGTCGTCATCGGACTCACCGACCCGCAGTGGGGTCGCCGGGTGCACGCGGTGGTGCAGCCGGCCGACGGCGCGGTGCTCAGCGAAGAACAGGTGATCGAGTACGCGAAGAGCCGGCTCGCCCACTACAAGGCGCCCAAGACCGTGGAGTTCGTCGACGCGATTCCCCGCACCGCGGCGACCAAGGTGAATCGCTCGGCGATGATCGAGGCCCGTGGCGGCTGAAGGCCAAAGTCAGCCTACGGCGGCAATCCCTGCGTTGGATATGGTGAAGCCGCGACCCGAGCTCACAGTGCACGTCACGCCGTCCGTCTCCGACCGGCAGCTGAACGGCCCGGCTCCAGCCGTCTTCCCGTAGCCGAGGCTCGGCGTGCCTTCCGGCGGGTTGGCCAGACAGCTTTCGCCGGTGCAGCGGGACAGGACGCCGGCGGGGTCCATGGTCACCGACTGCGGCGGGGAGATGCTGAAGCAGAACGCCTCGTCGGGGATGCCGTGGCGCTGGTAGTCGATCTCGCAGCTGATGTTGCGCGACGGCGACAGGAAGGCCACGTAGTTGTCCTGGTCGGCGGCGGCCGGCGGGGCGAACGTCGGCGTGCATGCGGCCAGCACGGCCGCCGCGGCGGTCAGCGGTTTTGTCAACACGGTCACAACATTAGGGCCTGTCCGGGACGCCGACCGTGTCGACATTGTTGCGCCGTAATTGGGATCGGTAACCGGAACCGGAGGCAAGACTTTCGCCAATCAAGCGAAAGGAACGTCGTGGACACCATCCGCACCCTGAAGAAGCTCATCGCCGGCGCACTGCTTTCGGGTGGCCTGGCGGTCACCGCGACCGGGCTCGCCGCGGGCCCCGCCCAGGCCGACAATCCGGATTGGGGCCCTGCGCATCAATGGTGCCCGGGGCAACCCCTGCCGGCCACCGGCAACCACGTCACCGACCCTTTTCGGGGCTGGGACATGAACGTGTGCCACACCTACTACTACCTCTGGCCCGGGATGGGCAACGTCTCGAGCATGATCTGGGACGGGGACAACCCGCCGCCGAAGCCGCCACCACCGCCGGCCCTCATCAACAAAGACAACTGCCAGCAGATACTCGGAATCTTCTGCCCCAGGGCGTGAGCGCACATCGGCCGGGAGGCGCGGTAACCTCATTCTCATAGCGCGAGCAGCGCGCCGAGGAAGGGGACGAAGCGCTCATGGCCGACCTTGGCGACGACGGCGAAGTGACCCGCGGCGACCGCTTCATCAAGACGGCCGTCGAAATCTTGGGCGAAACCGGCCGCACCGACTTCACGGTGCAGGAGGTCGTCGGCCGGTCCAAGACGTCGCTGCGCGCCTTCTACCAGCATTTCAGCAGCAAGGACGAATTGCTGCTGGCACTGTTCGACCGGACCATCGCCCAATCGGTCCAGGCCTGGCGCGCCGAGACCGAGGGGCTGGACAGCACCGCGGCGCTCAAGCTGGTGATCGACCGCATCAGCCAGCAACCGGAATCAAGCACACAAGACAGCCTCAATCGCGCCTTGACCCTCTATAACCAGCACCTGGCCGAGACCCGCCCCCGCGATTACGCGCGGGTCCTCTCCCCTTTGCATCGCCTGATCCGCGACATCGTGGGGCAGGGCATCACCGAGGGCGTGTTCAACCCGGGACTGGACGTCGCGGCGTCGGCCGCCATCGTGATGCAGACGGTGATGGGCGCGCAGCGATTGCATTGGCTGGGTGCGGAATTGAACGGGACGCCGGTCGACGTCGGGCACCTCTACGAGTTCTGCAGTCGCGCCCTGGGCATCCGGGACAGCGAGGAGTCGAACCAGCTGTCGCTGTCCGAGCTGTTCGCCCAGATCGGCCTGCGGCCGGGAACCCGCGACGGTGAATTCGCGATGACGATGCCGGTCAGTCCCGCCGTCGTCAACACCTCGGGCGCGTTGCAGGGCGGCCTGATCGCGACGCTCGTCGACGTGGCAGGCGGGCAGTTCGGCCTCGAATACCTGACGCCGGGCACCACGATGACCACGGCGGACCTCTTCGTTCGCTACCTTCGCCCGATCCGGCAGGGCTTGGCGTTCGCGGTGCCCCGGATGCTGCGATCCGGCCGGCGGGCGATGGTGATGCAGGTCGACATCTACGGCGAGGCGGACGACGAGCTCCTCGCGACGGCGACCGTGAACTTCGCCGTCATCGACGGAAAAACACCGGAGATCCCCACCTGGCCGGGCACCTAGCCGGCGTCATCGGGCGTCACGCCGGCGACGACCGGGCCCAATGGGCGCTACACGCAAGGCCCTCATGAGTGGTAACGTCATTACCACCTACTGAGAACCCCAGATTTGCCCCGAGGAGATCGCCATGCCGTCTCGCGAACTTTCCTTCCCCGTGTTCGACGCCGACAACCACATGTACGAGCCGCAGGAGGCCCTGACCAAGTTCCTGCCGGAGAACCGCAAACGCGTCATCGACTACGTCCAGGTGCGTGGCCGCACCAAGATCGTGGTTCGCGGCCACATCAGCGAGTACATCCCCAACCCGACGTTCGAGGTCGTCGCCAAGCCGGGCGCCCAGGAGGATTACTTCCGCAACGGCGCGCAGGGCAAGAGCTATCGCGAGATCCTCGGCGAGCCGATGAAGGCCATCCCCGCCTTCCGCGAGCCCGGCGCGCGGCTGGAGGTCATGGACGAGCTGGGCATCGACTACGCCCTGATGTTCCCGACGCTGGCCAGCCTCGTCGAGGAGCGCATGAAGGACGACCCCGAGATGACCCACGACGTCATCCACGCGCTGAACCAATGGATGTACGAGCAGTGGTCGTTCAACTACCAGGACCGCATCTTCGCCACCCCGGTGATCACGCTGCCGATCGTCGAGCGCGCGCTCGAAGAACTCGAATGGTGCCTCGAGCGCGGCGCCCGTACCGTCCTGGTGCGCCCGGCGCCCGTGCCCGGCTACAAGGGCAGCCGGTCGTTCGGGCTCGAGGAGTTCGACCCGTTCTGGCAGGCCTGCATCAAGGCCGAGATCCCCGTCTCGATGCACGCCTCGGACAGCGGCTATTCGGAGTTCGCGAACGTGTGGGAGCCCGGCGACGAGTTCCTGCCGTTCAAGCCGACCCCGTTCCGCAGCCTCGTGATGGGTCACCGGCCGATCATCGACGCCATGGGTGCGCTGGTGTGTCACGGCGCGCTGTCCCGCAACCCCGAGCTGCGGATCCTGTCGATCGAGAACGGCGCCGACTGGGTGCCGGACCTGTTCAAGGGCCTCAAGGGCGTCTACAAGAAGATGCCGCAGTCGTTCAGCGAGAACCCGATCGAGGCGTTCAAGCGTTGCGTCTACATCACCCCGTTCTGGGAGGACCGGTTCACCGAGATCGTCAAGATGGTGGGCACCGACCGGGTGTTGTTCGGCTCCGACTGGCCGCACCCCGAAGGCCTGAAGGACCCCATCTCCTTCGTCGACGAGCTGACCGACTTCGACGAGGCGGACATCGCCAAGATCATGGGTGGCAACCTGATGAAGCTGATGAAGGTCTCCGCACCGGCGAAGAAGCCCGTCTCGGCCTGATCGGTCACTCGGCGGAATCGCCGTCGGCGATGACGGAAACCACACCCTTGGTTTCGAATAAGGCGAGGCGGACGTGGGCGGGCGTTCGGTGACCGTGTTGGCGCAGTATCGCGTCCAGGTCTCCCCGAGTTAGCCTGCAGCGCTTGAGGTTCTTTTCGTCCACTTCGCCGTCGCTGATCAGCACCCGAACCGGTGGATCCACGAGGCGGCGCACCCAGGGCTTGAAGCGCAGCCGCGCAACGAGGTCGTGGGCGCCGATCAGGGTGAGCAGGGCGGCGACCCCGGTAAGCCACGAAGTGTCGGCCGCCGTCGCGGTGCGCCCGACGATGGCGCCGACGGCGACTGCGGTGACCCAATCGAACGGCGTGAACTCAGCGATCGTGCGCCGCAGCATGAGCCGGAAAGCGGCTGCGGCGGTGACGAATAACGCGAGCGCCTTGAGTGCCGCGTAGGCCGCTGGCCGCCACCCGCTGTAGAACTGCAGCAGTAGGTCACTCATCGCCGCCGCCTGCTCGCACTGCAATTACGAGACGCGGCCGCGCCGGGCGAGGACCAGGGCGCGTTGACGATCGACACCGAGGCCCTTAGCCCAAAGTTCGATGATCCCGCCGGGCTCACTCATGGCAGTCCTCCTTGCGCGCATGGTCGTTGCGGTCCGGGGACCGCCCCGCGACCGGCAGTACCCGCGGACGCCGCGTGTAAACGACTGTCGCTGGGTATTCGCCAGACTGGCGCACGTTCGGCGGCCGCGACGATGGGAGGACAGATGAGTGTGGCATCGGAAGGCCGGGCGCCGGTGACCATCGACGCCGATGTCGAACTACTCGCCGCCCAGATTCAGGCACTCGAAGCGCTGGGACGAAAGGATCTGGTCGAGGACGGCGAGGTCTACGACTTCAGCGTCCGGTGGGGCGCTGTGCTGGCGGGCCGGCTGCCCCGACTGGTCCATTACAGCTCCCTCGGTCTGCTCGATGACGCGGACCGGCACCGATTCGAGTCGCTGTGCGCTGACCTCAGCAGGGTCTCCGAAAGTGCCGAGCGGTTGGGACTTCCGCGCCCCGTCCTATCGGACGACAGGGCCGCGACGACGAAGACGCATCGTCGTCTCAGGATGCGGTCGCGTTCCCCGATGCGCCGTAGCTGAGAAACTCCTTGTCCGGCAACACGATCCCGGTGCGCGGTTTGGCACACTCCGGATTGCGACATGTCAGCGCCACCATGTAGGCATCGTCGTCCTCGTTCAAGAACAGGAATCCGAGGTATAGCGCGCGGCCGACGTCGAAGGCGGTGCCACCGCACCGCTCGCAGTGGCCACCCTTGGCGTCGATGCATTCCAGCACGCGATGCCGCGCAGCCGAATTCAGCTCGATGAGCTCCGGCCGCACCGTCGGGTCGTGGTCGGTCACCTCAGATCTCCATGTCCTTGTCGTAGTGCACGTGGTCCTCGCGCCAGCCACCCAGGCCGTGACCGATGCCGGAATAGTCGTTGATGAACTCGATCCCGTTGATCCACTTGACCATCTTGAATCCCACCTGTGTCTCCACCCGCAACCGCAGAGGGGCGCCGTGCTTGATGGGCAACGGCCGGCCGTTCATCTCGTATGCCAGCAGTGTCTGCGGCTTGTAGGCCAATTCGAGGTCCATCACCTCGTAGAACTGGCCCCCGGGAGTCTCTGCCGCCGGTTCGTCACGCCCGGTGTCCTGCATGCTGAGAAAGCAGATGTATTTGGCCTGCGGCAACGGCTTAACGAGATCCGCCAGCGCAGCCAGCGAGATCCCGCTCCACTCGCCGATACTGGTCCAACCCTGCACACAGTTGTGCATCGTCCGCTGCGTCTGCCGCTCGGCGAGCGCCCGCAGCGCGGCCAGGTCGAGGGTCACCGGATTCTCCACGAGGCCGCCGACCGCTAGCCGCCAATCGACGAAATTGTGGACCGCCATCACCTTGTATTCGGTACTGGCGGGCGGCTTTCCGTTCACTCGGTGATCTTCGGTCAGCTTGCGGGCCGGGTAGTCCTGCCGCGAATTCAGCGGGCGCAGCAGGAGCAGCCGAACCCGGGTGACCACGCCGCCGAGGACGCTTTGCACTTGGGTGGGATTGCGGAGGCTCCACTTCGTGGCCGCGATGTGGACGGCGATGATCGCTCCGATGATGACGAACGACAGCGCGGTGGCCCAGTACACGTTGCGCACGGATCCGAAGATCATCGACGCCATCAGTTGACCCCAGCCCCAAAAGAAGATCATCGAGAGATGGATGACGATGAAGACGACGAAGGCCAGCAATCCCAGGAAATGCAGGCTCCGCGCCCACTGCCGGCCGCCCCACATCCGCACGTACCACGGAAAGCGCGCCTCGATCGCCGGTGACTGCGCCGCCCCGGTCAGGATTTGGAATGGCGCCAGGAGGAAAACGACGCCGGCATAGGTCAGCTTCTGAATGGCGTCCAACGGCTCGCCGGGCAACAGCGGCGGCAGGTTGAAGGACAGGTAGGTGACGATGTCGTCGACGGCTTCGGGAAAGATCGACCATGAATAGGGCCAGTACCGGTGCCATTGACCGGTCGCGAAAAGCAGGACGTAGTACGACAGTCCGAGCAGAATCCAGCCGATCACCGAGAAGAAGTGCCAATGGCGTCCCATGCCCAATTTGTTGTGACCGGGAAGCGCGACCAGTGAGCTGTAGGACTCTTCTTCGTCGAGGGTGTCGTATAGCCGGTGCCGCGGCATGACTTTGCGGGTGAAACGCGCCCATTCGCTGCCCGGTTTGCTGTCGTCGTGCCAATACAACTTGGGGTGGGTGCTGAGGATCTCGATGCCGCTGCGGATGATCAGCGTGACGAACAAGACGTTGAGCCAATGGTCGACCCGCAGCCACACCGGATAGTCGAGCGTCGTCATGCCTGAGCTCCAGTCAGTCGTGCCACTGTTGCCGTTGCGGGTAGGCCACGTTGACTCCCGAGAGCACGGTCGCGTGCACCGCAACGAAGGCTGCGGCGAGCGCGAAAGCGAATGTGCCCGGGGTGAAGTCCCATCGGCCCATCACCGCGTCCAGCCCGCCGAGGGTGACCCATCGGCTGATCAGGTAGACGGCGAGAAAGGCCAGGCAGAGCAGACTCCCGAGGTACCAGCCCGCCGCAGGCACACGCGGTTTGAGGGCGAACACCATCGCCGTCATCGCCGACAGGCAACCGATCACCACCAGGCCCGCGTAGACGGCGAAGTACCAGGGCGCCGGCGAAAGCGTGGCGAAGACGTAGGCATGCAGGGCCACCAGGCCGCCCAGCAGGGCAGCGCCCAGCGCGGTCACCGTCCGCGGCAGGTTGAAGGCGACCCAACCGTTGAAGGTGAGCACCGATGAGGACCAGATGCTTCGCCAGAACGAGATCAACCGCCCTGGGCCGACATTGACCATGGGCGCGTGATACCCGCGCCGAGTAAATACAAACAAGCCTGGTTTAATCACTCGACCCGTGCCGGGACACCGAAGAGCCGCACGCCACGCTAGGAAAACCGTTGCACCGGGCACGGGGCCGCCATTGCTAGTCTTGATGTCTGTGCCTGGCCAGTGCTCAGCGCTTTTGGGCCAGCTTGCGGGACTCGGTCCGAGGAAGGGTCCGTAGGAGGGACGGCCGATGGCGGCCCAGAGAAACTGGGACAAGACCGTGGGTGCGGCCGACGACGTGCGCCGCATTTTCGAGAATGTCCCCGCGCTGTTGGTCGGCCTGGAGGGGCCCGACCACCGATTCGTCGCGGTTAACGCCGCCTACCGGGCCCTGAGTCCCCCGGTCGACAGCATCGGGCTCCTGGTGCGCGAGGTCTATCCGGAGCTGGAGAGTCAGCAAATCCTGCAGATGTTCGACCGGGTGTATCAAACGGGCGAGCCCCAGTCGGGAACCGAGTGGCGCGTGCAGGCGGACTTCGAGGGCTCCGGGACGGCGCAGGAACACTTCTTCGACTTCATCGTCACCGCGCGGCGCGCCGACGACGGCTCGATCGAGGGGGTGCAACTCGCCTTCGTCGACGTCACCGACCGGGTGCAGGCGCGACTGGCCGCCGAGTCCCGCATGGCGGAGTTGTCCGAGCGGTACCGCAACGTCCGCGACTCGGCCACCGTCATGCAGCAGGCGCTGCTGGCCCCGTCGGTGCCCGTCGTTCCCGGCGCGGACGTGGCCGCCGAGTACCTGGTCGCCGCGCAGGACACCGCCGCCGGCGGCGACTGGTTCGATGCGATCCCCCTTGGGGATCGACTGGTTCTCATCGTCGGCGACGTCGTCGGCCATGGCGTCGAGGCGGCCGCGGTCATGTCGCAGTTGCGCACCGCGCTGCGGATGCAGCTCCTGGCGGGGTATCCGGTCGCCGAGGCGCTGGCGGCCGTCGACCGCTTCCACGAGCATGTGCCCGGGTCCAGGTCGGCCACCGTGTGCGTGGGGTCGCTCGACTTCGGCACCGGCGAATTCCAGTACTGCACCGCCGGGCACCCTCCGCCATTGCTGGTCAAGGCGGAGGCCGACGCGCGCTACCTCGAGCCGTCCGGCGGCGGCCCGCTCGGCAGCGGCACGGGTTTCCCGGTGCGCACGGAGTTCCTCGACGTGGGCGACGCGGTCATGCTCTACACCGATGGCCTGATCGAACGCCCCGGCCGGCCGCTGATGGCCAGCACCGCCGAATTCGCCGACCTGGCCGCGAACATCGCCGGCGGTCAGGGCGGGTTCGTCATCGAGTCGTCGGCGCGGCCCATCGACCGGATCTGTTCGGAGACTTTGGAACTGCTGTTGCGGTCGACCGGGTACAACGACGACATCACGCTGCTTGCGGCGCAACGGCGCATGCCCCCGCCGCCTCTGCAGATGACGCTGGACGCCACGATCCACGCCGCACGCACCGTGCGCTCCCGGCTGCGTCAGTGGCTGTCCGACGTAGGCGCCGCGGCCGAGGACATTTCGGACATCGTGCACGCGATTTCGGAGTTCGTCGAGAATGCGGTCGAACACGGTTATGCGACAGAGGTTTCCGACGGAGTCGTCGTGGAAGCGTCGCTGGCGGGGGACGGCAGCCTGCACGCGTCGGTCATCGACCACGGGCAGTGGAAGGATCACCGGGAAGGCGAGCAGGGCCGCGGCCGCGGCCTTGCCATGGCCGAGGCCCTGGTGTCCCACGCGCACGTCAGTCACGGGCCCGGTGGTACCACCGCCAGCTTGACGCACCGCCTGTCGCGACCGGCCAATTTCGTCACCGACACGCTTGTCAGCCGGGGAGATCGGCCGAAGTCGGTCGACTCCGAGTTCGTCTCCTTGGTCACCGAACCGGGCCGCATCGCGGTCAGCGGCGACGTGGACTCCACCACGGCGTCCACGCTGGATCGACAGATCGCGGTCGAAAGCCGTTCCGGCGTAGCGCCGTTGACGATCGATCTCAGTGCCGTGACCCACCTCGGATCGGCCGGTGTCAGCGCGCTGGCCGCCGCCCGCGACCGCGCGCAGCGGCAGGGCAGCGAGTACGTTCTGGTGGCCCCGCCGGGAAGCCCCGCGCACCATGTCTTGTCGCTGGTGCAGCTCCCCGTCGCCGGAGGGCTCGCCGAGAATCTCGTCGCGGAGGGCTAGGGGCGGTCGGACCGCTGGCCGTGCCGCACCTGCTTGAACGGCACACCGCGGTCGGCAGCGAACTCCCGCGGGAACCCCAGCACCCGCTCGCCGATGACGTTGCGGGCCATCTCCGTGGTGCCACCGCCCATCGCCACGGTCTGGCGGGACAGGTAGCGCAGCCCGGTTTCCAGGCCTTCGCCGGGTTCCCCGACAACGCCGGCGCTGCCGGCGATCGTCATGGCGGTGTCGACGTTCACGAACACCGTCTCGGCGTGGAACAGCCTGATGAGTGTGCCGCCGGCCGGCGGTAGGGTGCCGTCTCGGACGCTGCGGTACACGTGGCCGATCAGCTGCTCGGCCACCGCGCGCTGCACCAGCGCGCGGCCGGCCAACTGCTCGACGCGTTCGTTACCGGCCTGGCCCGTCTTCTCGATCAGGCTCACGTAGTCAACGGGAATCGTGTGGCCGCCCTCGCTGCCGCTGCCGCTGGCGAACTCGGACCCCTGCCCCACCGCCCGGCGCTCGTGGTACAGCTGCCGCGACGCCACCGCCCAGCCGCCGTCGACCTCGCCGACGACGGCGTCGTCGCCGACGTCCACCCCGTCGAGGAACTCCTCGCAGAATTCGGTGGAACCGCTCAGCATCGTGATGCGGCGCAAGGTGATTCCCGGGTGCGCGATGGGCACCAGGAACATGGTCAAGCCCTCGTGCTTGGGGACGTCCCAATTGGTGCGGGCCAGACACAGCCCGTAGTCGGCGGCGAACGCGCTGGTGCTCCACGTCTTGGCGCCGTTGAGTATCCAGCGGTCGCCCTGACGTTCGGCCCGGGTGATGACGCCGGCCAGGTCGGACCCGCCGCTGGGCTCGGACAACAACTGAACCAGCACTTCGTCA
>NZ_LZJB01000589.1:0-2011 GCF_001666895.1 Mycobacterium sp. E3298 | reverse complement strand
GGCACCGCCGCGACCGTCGGCTTCGCGGGCCTGACCACCGCCAACGCCAACGGCAACGTGGAAGGGCTTGCGGCGCTGATCTTCTCGCGGTACGTCTGGGCGTTCGAACTCACCAGCGCGCTGCTGATCACCGCGGCCATCGGCGCGATGGTGCTGGCCCACCGCGAACGCTTCGAGCGCCGCAAGACGCAGCGGGAGCTGTCGCAGGAGCGGTTCCAGCCCGGCGGGCACCCGACCCCGATGCCCAGCCCGGGCGTCTACGCGCGCCACAACGCCGTCGACGTGGCAGCGCTGCTGCCGGACGGGTCGTACTCGGAGCTGTCGGTGTCGCCGATCCTGCGCAGCCGCGGCGCCGACGGAAAGGCAACCCCCTCCCGCCAGGCGATCAAAGGTGGCACCTCGTGAATCCGGCCAATTACCTTTACCTTTCGGCCCTGCTGTTCACCATCGGAGCCTCGGGTGTGCTGTTGCGACGCAACGCCATCGTGATGTTCATGTGCGTCGAGCTGATGCTGAACGCGGTCAACCTGGCCTTTGTCACGTTCGCACGGATGCACGGCCACCTGGACGGCCAGATGATCGCGTTCTTCACGATGGTGGTGGCCGCGTGCGAGGTCGTCGTCGGGCTGGCCATCATCATGACGATTTTCCGTGCCCGCAAATCGGCGTCGGTGGACGACGCGAACCTACTCAAAGGCTGACATCGCCAATATGGGGCCAACATGACTCACTACACCTGGCTGCTGGTGGCGCTGCCGCTGGCGGGTGCCGCGATCCTGTTGTTCGGCGGCCGACGCACCGACGCCTGGGGCCACTGGCTGGGCTGCGCCACCGCGCTCGCGGCGTTCGGCGTCGGCCTGAGCCTGCTGAGCGAGCTGCTCGGCCGCGGCGCCGAGGACCGGGTCATCCACCAGACGGTGTTCACCTGGATCCCGGTCGGCCAACTGCAGGTGGACCTCGGCCTGCAAATCGACCAGCTGTCGGTGTGTTTCGTGCTGCTGATCTCGGGAGTCGGGTCGCTCATCCACATCTATTCGGTCGCCTACATGGCCGAAGACCCGGACCGGCGCAGGTTTTTCGGCTACCTCAACCTGTTCCTGGCCTCGATGCTGTTGCTGGTGGTCGCCGACAACTACGTGGTGCTCTACGTCGGCTGGGAAGGCGTGGGCCTGGCCTCCTACCTGCTGATCGGGTTCTGGTACCACAAGCCAACGGCGGCCACGGCCGCCAAGAAGGCCTTCGTGATGAACCGCGTCGGGGACGCCGGGCTGGCGCTGGGAATGTTCTTGATGTTCAGCACCTTCGGCACGCTGTCCTACGCCGGGGTGTTCGCCGGGGCGCCCGCCGCGGGCCGCGGGGCGCTGACGGCGATGGGCTTGCTGCTGCTGTTGGGCGCCTGCGCCAAGTCCGCGCAGGTGCCGCTGCAGGCCTGGCTGGGTGACGCGATGGAGGGCCCCACCCCGGTGTCCGCGCTGATCCACGCCGCCACCATGGTGACCGCCGGCGTCTACCTGATCGTGCGGTCCAACCCGCTGTACAACCTGGCGCCCGACGCGCAAACCGCGGTCGTGATCGTCGGCGCCGTCACGTTGCTGCTCGGCGCGTTCATCGGCTGCGCCAAGGACGACATCAAGCGCGCGCTCGCGGCATCCACGATGAGCCAGATCGGCTACATGGTGCTGGCCGCAGGGCTGGGCCCGGCCGGCTACGCGTTCGCGATCATGCACCTGCTCACCCACGGGTTCTTCAAGGCCGGGTTGTTCCTCGGCTCCGGCGCCGTGATCCACGCCATGCACGAGGAACAGGACATGCGCCGCTACGGCGGCCTGCGCGCGGCGCTACCGATCACCTTTGCCACCTTCGGTCTCGGCTATCTGGCGATCATCGGCGTGCCGCCGTTCGCGGGCTTCTTCTCCAAGGACGCGATCATCGAGGCCGCGCTGGGCGCCGGCGACGCGCGCGGTTACGTGCTGGGCGGGGCCGCGCTGCTGGGCGCGGGCGTCACCGCGTT
>NZ_LZJB01000588.1:0-2175 GCF_001666895.1 Mycobacterium sp. E3298 | reverse complement strand
GCCCGCGCGGTATGCCGAGCTGAACGAGCTGTGGACCGAAGAGCCCGTATGGCCGTGCCTGTACCTGCATGGTCGCGACGACGGCTGCATGACACCGGCTTTCGCCCGCTGGGCGGAGAAGGTGTTGCCGCCGGGCAGCGAGGTGGCCATCGTCGAACACGCGGGGCACTTCCTGCAGCTCGAACAGCCGGACAAGGTCGCCGACCTGGTGCTCGGGTTCATCGGCTCACCCGGCTGAATGGCCGCGCAGCGGATGGCCGCCGTCGATGCGCAGTTCTATTGGATGTCGGCCAAGATCCCCAGCGACGAGTTCCTGCTGTACGCGTTCGACGGCGAGCCCGCGGATTACCCGGCGGCCGTTGAGCAGGTGCGCAGGAGGGCCCGCGCCGAGCCGGCGCTGACGCTGCGGGTCCGGGACGGCAGCCCGCTGACCTACCCGCAGTGGGTGCCGACGGCCGTCAC
Source organism: Mycobacterium sp. E3298 (assembly GCF_001666895.1). Classification (NCBI taxonomy): domain Bacteria; kingdom Bacillati; phylum Actinomycetota; class Actinomycetes; order Mycobacteriales; family Mycobacteriaceae; genus Mycobacterium; species Mycobacterium sp. E3298. Next base: position 1,713 of record NZ_LZJB01000588.1, on the reverse strand, counting down.
CCCAGAGTGGGTGGTCCGCCACCACCTCGACGACCAGACCTGGGCCGGCTGCCTCGCGGCGATCGTCGGCCTGGCCGGTGAGCAACTCGACGTGCGCCGGGCCCCGTGGCGGCTGCACGTCTTCACCCCGGTGCTGGGCGTCCCGGGCGTGACCGGGGCGGGCTCCGTGGCGGTATTACAGGTCCCGCACGCGCTGGCGGACGGGGCGCGGGCAGCGGCCATGGCGGGCTGGCTGTTCGGCAGGCCGGATCCGGTGCCTCGGGTGCGACGCCTGCGGGCCGGGTTCCTGCCGTGGCGAGCCGCCCAGGCGGCTCGGGCGCACGGTCGGTTGGCGGCTGAGACCCGCGCCGGGCTGCTGGCCGCCCGGCCCGGTCCGCGGCCCCCGCTGCCGACGAATGCGCGCCCCGGTGCGGTCCGCTCGGTGCGCACGCTGGTGCGGCACCGCAGAGACTTGCGCGGTCCCACCGTCACCGTGGGCGCGCTGTCGGCGATCTCCACGGCGCTGTCCAACCTTTTGGGCGATGCCGCCGATACGTTGGGCGCCGAAGTTCCGATGGCCAAACCCGGTGTGGCGCACGCGCACAATCACTTCGGGAATGTCGTGGTGGGCCTGCATCCGAGGCTGGGGCTCGAGGCCCGCGCCGAGCGAATCGCGACGGAGCTGGCCGATGGCCGGCGCCGCTTCGCGCACCCGGCGACGCGCTACGCTGACCGGGCTTTCGCCGCGGTGCCCGCGCCCCTATTACGTTGGGGCGTAGCCCAATTCGACCCCGACATTCGTCCGACGCAGGTGTCGGGCAACACCGTCGTCTCCAGCGTCAACCGCGGGGCGGCCGACCTGAGCTTCGGCGGCGCCGGGGTGGTCTTGACGGCCGGCTACCCGGCGCTGTCACCGGCGATGGGGCTGACGCACGGCGTGCACGGCATCGGCGACACCATCGCGATCAGCGTGCACGCGGCCGAGACGGCCGTTCCCGACATCGACGCGTATCTGGAGTTGCTCGACGCGGCGCTGTGATCACTGCGCGTCGCCGGACCGCGCGGCTTCCTCGCGGGTCAGGCCGACCGCGGAGATCAGCTCCTCGTGCAGCTCGAACCACACGGTGTGGTAGGAGTCGATGAGCGGTCTGGTCAGCCAGGCGGTGTCCCCGTCCCGCACCTTGCCCAGTGCCGCAGCAAGTTTCGTGCCGTAGGCGTTCAGCCGGGGCAGCTGCGCCGCGGCCGTCGCGATGATCGGCTGCACGCGTGCGTGCACATCGTCGAGGCGGGCCAGCACCGCGGCGTCGTATTCCGCGTCGTCGTGGGCGTTGGGGGTGCCGCCGGGGCCGCCCTTGAGCTGCCAATCGGTCACCAGGGCTTTGAAGTCGGCGTTGACCGACCGAAAGTCGTCGTAAGCGGCCGCGATCGCGGCCCGGTCGGCGCCCCCGCGCTCTTCGTCGAGCAGCGCCGCCAGCTTGTCGCGCCCGACGGGCGTGATGCGCACCGTCGCACCGTCGGCGAGTAGGCCCGCCGCGGTCAGCCGTTCGACGATCGTGGTGACCTCAACTGGGTCGGCGTCCAAGGTGGCGGCCAGGTCGTCGGGGCGCACCCGCCCTTTCAGCCGAACCGCTTGCAGCACCGCCAATTCGCTCATGAGTCGGCCTCTCCGGCCAGGCGCAGCGCGGTAAGCATGACGACCAGCGGGGTGGCCGAGACGACGTCGGTCTGCCCGCT
>NZ_LZJB01000587.1:0-899 GCF_001666895.1 Mycobacterium sp. E3298 | reverse complement strand
TTCCTCGACCTCGGGAAGTAGTGCCCGGTGCTGCTGTCGGTGCACGTCATGCCCGACGGCTCGCTGTCGCAGGTGATCGTGCCCGCGGACTGGGTCTGGCCGTAGTCGAGGGTCGGCTCGCCGGCGAAGCGCAGGGTGTCGCCGTGGCAGTGGATGGCGGCCGGCTCGCCCAGGTTCAACACGAAGCGGTTGCCCCAGGCGAGATGCTTGCCGCACTCCGGTGGCGGCGGTGGCTGGTAGTCGAAGTCGCTGATGTCGCACGCCACACCGAAGCCGCCCAGGACGCAGTAGATGTTGCCGGACGGCGATTGAAAGTTCTGGGTGTCCGCGTGCGCGGTCGCCGGCATCACGGTGGCGGCCGCGACCGTCGCGGCGGCGACAGCGAGGGTCCTCATCATTTGCTGAGCGTAAGCCTGTGCGCCGGTGGACCGGACCGATAATCCCGAAATGAGTTTGCGCGGGGGCCTTCACCTGGCCGCCCAAAAGGATTACAACGTCATCATGAAGGCATCAATGGTCGCCGCGGTTCCGCTCCTGGCGGCCGCGACCGCGGTGGGCCCGGCGCACGCGGACCCGCTCTACCACTTCCAGTCGCCGTCCGGCAACATCTACTGCGTCCTGGGCGGCTTCGGTGTGGCGTGCGACATCAGCGACTTCGACTACCAGCCACCGCCGCCACCGGAGTGCGGCAAGCATCTCGCCTGGGGCAACCGCTTCGTGTTGAACCTGGGCGAGCCGGCCGCCATCCACTGCCACGGCGACACCCTGCGCTTCGCCGGCGAGCCGACCCTCGACTACGGCCAGACCCAGTCCGCGGGCACGATCACCTGCGACAGCGAGCCGTCGGGCATGACGTGCACCGACAGCAGCACCGGGCACTACTTCCGGGTGTCGCGGGA
>NZ_LZJB01000586.1:0-968 GCF_001666895.1 Mycobacterium sp. E3298 | reverse complement strand
CCAGCGCCAGCGGGCCGCCCAATTGCTGGACGTGGCCCGCAAATACCCCGACTTCCCGGTCGTCCTGGAGACCGTCCGCGAATGCCTGCAGGACGTCTACGACGTTCCCGCCCTGACGTCACTGATGGCCGGCATCGCCCAGCGCAAGGTGCGGGTTGCCGAGGTCGCGACAGACCGCCCCTCCCCGTTTGCGGCGTCCCTGTTGTTCGGTTACGTCGGCGCATTCATGTACGAGGGCGACACCCCACTGGCCGAGCGCCGGGCCGCGGCGCTGTCGCTGGACAGCACGCTGCTGGCCGAGCTGCTGGGCCGCGTAGAGCTGCGCGAGCTGCTCGACCCAGACGTCATCGCCGCGACCGGCCGCCAGTTGCAGCACCTGACCGAGGACCGGGCCGCGCGCGACGCCGAAGGCGTCGCGGACCTGCTGCGGCTGCTGGGCCCGATGACCGAGGACGAGATCGCCGCCCGCGCCGGCGGCGCCGAGGTGGGCGGCTGGCTGGAGGGCCTGCTGGGTGCGAGGCGGGCGCTGACGGTGTCGTTCGCCGGCCGCAGCTGGTGGGTGGCCATCGAGGACATCGGCCGGCTGCGCGACGGGGTCGGGGCGCCGGTTCCGCTGGGGGTGCCGGCCGCGTTCACCGAGGCGGTGGCCGACCCACTGGGCGAGCTGCTCGGCCGCTACGCGCGCACGCACACCCCGTTCACCACGGCGGATGTTGCGGCCCGGTTCGGGCTGGGCCTGCGGGTGACGGCCGACGTGCTGGGCCGGCTGGCCGCCGACGGCCGCCTGGTGCGCGGCGACTTCGTCGCCGCCACCCCCAGCGCGTCCGGCAGCGAACAGTGGTGCGACGCCGAGGTGTTGCGCGTCTTGCGGCGCCGGTCGCTGGCCGCGCTGCGCGCACAGGTGGAGCCGGTGAGCACCGCCGCGTACGGGCGGTTCCTGCCGGCCTGGCACCGGGTGCCCGCCCAGA